>DASSBA010000064.1:0-2664 GCA_035699205.1 Gemmatimonadales bacterium | reverse complement strand
AGCAGGATCCGGCGGATTTCCCGGAGCCCCTCCTTGACCGCATCTTCCGTCAGGACGCCGCGCCCGGTGAGCTTCTGGAGCGTGGCGTTGAGTTTCTCGGACAGCTCGTCGAACATAAGCCCGTAAGCATAAACCGCAGACCGGCTTTGGACAAGCCGCGGGTGGGCGGTGCTACCGTCCGACGGTGACGATCCTGGCGACCGAGGGCACGCCGTTCCCGTTCACCAGGAACAGCAGGTACGGCCCCGGCGGTGCGAGGTTGGCGTCTCCCGGGCCGGCGGCTTCGACGGTGGTGGGACCGGTGGCCGCGAACGTCAGCGGATAGATGAGCTGGCTCGCGTTGAACGCGTGGGTCACCGAGGACAGTCGGATGAGCGTGCCCCTGGTGACAGCACCGGCGTCCGGGGTCTCCACGGCCACCGGTTGCCCGTAGAAGATCCCGGCCGGTGCCGCGGTGATGGTCGGCCGTGCCGCGGGGCTGCCATCGGGGTTGAACAGGTACGGCGGGCTGAATACCTGGGCCGAGACCTCGCTTTGTCCGAAGGTGACCCCCTCACCCTCGCCGCTGCCACTGGAGAGTACCCGGCCATCGGGCAGCAGCAGCGAGGTGGAGTGGTACACCCGCCCGGGGGCCTCGCGGGCCATGGTGGCCCACGACTCGGTGGCAGGGTTCCAGAGCTCGGCGTAGTGAACCGCGGCGGCCAGGTTGTTGAGCCCGGGCCCGCTGCTGCCGTTCGTCACCAGCACCTGGCCGTCGGCCAGCAAGGTGGCGTTCAGCTGCCGGCGGGCAAAGGCCATCCCTGGCACGGTCCGCCAGGAGGGCGACGGCTGATTGAGGTCGATCACCTCGGCCGACGCCGTGGGCGGGTCGCCGCCGCCCACGTAGAGCACCTTGCCGGGGGCGAACATCACCGCGGATCCGGCCTCACGGTCGGCCACCATGCGGTCCGCGACGGTGGTCCACGCGCCGCCGCCGACGACGTCGAGGTAGCGAGTGGTCGGCGCGGGCCCGGCGAGGAACACCCGGCCGTTGGGCGCGACGAACATTCTCGGGTAGTAGGGCAGCTCGAGGCTGGCGGTGGTCAGCCGCCGCCATGAGCCGCCGCTCCAGACCTCGGGAATCGGCACCATGGCGCCCTTCTCGTCCGCGCCGGCCGTCACCAGTACCTCGCCGTCCGGCAGAGCCGTCGTCGTCGGGTACCAGCGCCCGCGGGCCATCGCGCCCGTGTTGCTCCAGGTGCCGGTGGACGGGTCGAAGATCGTCGCCATGGCCACGCCGCGGTCGGTATCGATGTGTCCGCCCGCCGCCAGCAGGCGGCCGTCCGCGAGGATCGTGTGACCGCTGCAGAAGATCTGATAGGTCTTGTCCGCCGGGGTGAAGCTTCCGGGGTTGGCCGGATTCCACAGGTAGGACTCGCCCTTGTTGCCCCACATGAGCACCTTGCCCGTGGGCAGGAGCTGCAGGTGCACGGCGACCACCGGCGTCGGGAATACCGGCTCCCACTGGCCTTCGGAGGCCGCGGTGCTGGATCCGCTGGTCGCGAAGCTGGCAGGTATGGTCGTGGTCTGGACGACGCTGAATTGGCAGTTGGCCGCGCCGGCGCACGGCCCACCGAGCCCCGCCGTGGTGCCGCCGGCGCCCGGTGTGGCCGTGAGCGCCAGCATGGTGTAGGCGGGATATCTGGCGGAGCAGCCGGTCCCGGCCGGGATTCCGTCGGTGATCACGCAATTGATGGCGGGGGTGAGTCCGACCTGGCTTCTCACCGTGCCGCTCCCCGCACCCGACGTGGCGCTCGAGATCCTGACCGTGAACGGTCCCTTGAGGAATTTCGCCCGGACCGAACGGTTGATCGACATGCCGAGCCGGCAGGTGCCGATGCCCACGCAGGAGAGCTGCCACTCGAGGAACGAGTGCCCCGGCCTCGGCGTCGCGGTCAGGACCACGGTCGCGCCCTTCGTGAACTGGGCCTTGCACCCGGTGGCCGCGGCCGTGCCGGCCGTGATGATGCAGTTGATCCCGGCCGGGCTGGAGGTGACCACGCCGCTGCCGGAGCCGCCGCCCGTGACGGTCATGGTCTTCGTGCTGACGGTCACCGCCTGCGACGGCTCGCTCGGCTCAGGCGTATCCTGACAGCCGTGGAGCAGCACCAGCGCCGCGAGCGCGGCGAGGGTGCAGCCTGCGCCGGCCACGAGACGGGGGGAGCGCATACGCCACCTTGGTCGAGGGACGATTACGCCAACTCTTTACAGTGAAAAGTCGGGAATGCGGGGTGCGATCGGCCAGCTAGTGTGCAGGCCGGAGCGCGGGGGTGTCAAGGGGCCGCCCGGGGACGACGCCCGGCCGGTGTAGCTTTCGCCCACGGAGCGATGGGAGACGATGACGTGATCCCGCAGGTCCCCGACGCGGAGACCAAACGGCTTCAGCTCGACCGGATGAAGCGGCGAGCCACCGGGCTGCTCGTGCTCATGGCCGGGATCTTCGTCGCGGCCTGGCTGCTCGAGGGCGCCCACCCCTGGCTCGGCTACGTCCGCGCCACCGCCGAGGCCGGCATGGTGGGCGGCGTGGCCGACTGGTTCGCCATCACCGCCCTCTTCCGCCACCCGCTCAACCTCCCGATTCCGCACACCGCCATCATCCCCCAGCGGAAGGACCGCATCGGGCGG
>DASSBA010000063.1:0-6009 GCA_035699205.1 Gemmatimonadales bacterium | reverse complement strand
TCGCCGGCGCCCTGGGCCTTGTCGTCACCGGCGTCCACCCCCATCGCGATGTCGGGCGACTGGCGGTCGATCGAGGTGAGCACCGCGCAGGTGCGGCCGTCCATGCCGTACGACGCGTCGGTGTAGCCGATGCTCTCGACCGTCTCGCGCACCAGGTCCGGGATGTGGACGTAGGTCTTGGTGGTGATCTCGCCCGCGACGACGGCCATCCCCGTGGTCACCAGCGTCTCGCACGCGACGCGGCCCGCCGGATCCCGGGAGAGGATCGCATCGAGGACCGCGTCGGAGATCTGGTCCGCCACCTTGTCGGGGTGGCCTTCGGTGACCGATTCGGAGGTGAAGACGTGTCGCTTGGGGGACGCCATCGATCGCTGGTCCGTGGTTGAAGTGTTGGTGCCGGAGCTGTCATGCCCGGGAATAGGTCGAGAGCGGCGGAGCAGGGGCGCATCCCAATACCCTGCCGCGCTTGAGTCATCCTGAGCGGAGCGAAGGAGCCATGAGCGGACACATGGCTCCTTCGCTCCGCTCAGGATGACTCCATGCGAGCCCGCGCCCCGCGCTCCGCGCCCCGAGCACCTTCCGCAACGCTCATCAGGATGCCTTGTCGGGTGGCAAGCTAGCCACCCGCCCCCGCCCCGGCAACGCCGACTGCGGATCCAGCAGGCGTACGTCGATGTATTCGCCGACCACGCTCCGGAGCGTCTCGGAGACCTCCGCCGCGCTCGCCGCCACCAGCGCCGATTCGGCGGCCCGCGTCGCGGCCGGGCCGGGCACGGTGCGCACCACCCACTTGACCAGCCCCAGTGCCGGCGGCGAGACGCTCAGCCGGTCGTAGCCGAGCCCGAGCAGAAGCACCGCGCTCAAGGAGTCCGACGCCATCTCGCCGCACACGCTCACCGGAATCCCGGCCGCGCGCCCCACCTCGAGCACATGGCGCAACTGCCGGACGATCGAGGGGTGGTGCGGCGTGAACCGGTCGGCCAGCCGCGCGTTGCCGCGGTCCACCGCCAGAGTGTACTGGGTGAGATCGTTGGTGCCGATGCTGAAGAAGTCGCTCACCTCGGCCAGCCGGTCGGCGATGAGCACCGCCGCGGGTGTCTCGATCATCACGCCCACGGGCACCGACTCCGCTGCCCGAATCCCCGCCCGCCGGAGCGACTCGCCCTCCTCCAGCACGATGGCCCGCGACTCCTCCACCTCTTCCACCAGCGTGACCAGCGGCAGCATGAGCTGGATGTCGCGGTCCGCCGCGGCCCGCAGGATGGCGCGGACCTGCGGCCGGAATACCTCGGGCTGGTCGAGGCACACGCGGATCGAGCGCCAGCCGAGGAACGGATTGGCCTCGTTGGGGGCCGTGAACGTCACCGGGAACTTGTCGCCGCCCAGGTCGTACGAGCGGATGATGACCGTGTGGCCGTGAAACGCGCTGGCCACGCGCCGGAAATAGTCCGCCTGCTCGGTCTCGGTGGGGAGTTCCGCCCGGCCGGTGAGCAGGAACTCCGTCCGAAGCAGGCCCACGCCCTCGGCGCCCATCCGGACGGCGGTCTCGATCTCCTCGGGAAGATCCACGTTGCCCATCAGCTTGATCGGCCGCCCGTCGGGCGTGACTGCCGGCGCCTCCACGATCGCCTCGAGCTGGAGCTCGAGCCGGTGGCGGCGGCTCACCTGGGTCTTGGCGTCGTCCAGCTCGTCGCGGGTGGGGTCGAGCACGATCGTGCCGCTCTGGCCGTCGAGCAGGACCATCATGCCCGGCGGGATGGCCGCGAGCGCTCCGGTGACCCCCATGACCGCGGGGATGCCGAGCGAGTGGGCCAGGATCGCGGCGTGCGCGGTGCGGGTGCCCTCCTCGCTGATGAGCCCGACGACGTGCTCGCGGTCGAGCTGCACGGTCAGACCGGGCGAGAGCTCGTGCGCCACCACGATGACCTGCTCGTCCGCCGGGATGGACCAGAGCTCCTGGGTGCCGCCGCCCAGGAGCCGGTCGAGCATGCGGAGGTGGATGGCGTGCAAATCGGCCAGCCGCTCGCGCAGGCGGGCGGCGCCTGACCACACGTTCCGGATCTCCAGTGCCTTGAACTCGTAGGCCGTTTCCGCGCTGAGCTGGTTCTTGCGGATGAGCGTCTCGACCGCCGTCAGGAAGTCCCGGTCCTGGGCCATGAGGATCTGCGCGTCGAAGATGCGCGACTCCTCCGGGCCCGCCCGCTGGAGCACCCGCTCGCCGAGCTCCTTGAGATGGGATACCACGTACTCCACCGCCTCGCGCAGCCGGCGCACCTCGAGCTCGACGTCCTCGGCGCTCACGGTGCGGTCCGGCACCTCGGGGAAGCTCAGCCGCACCACGAAGGCCGTCGCGCACGCCACCCCCGGCGAGACCCCGATACCGCGGAGCAGGCGGCTCACGTCACTTCTCCCCGAACCCGGTGGCCACCAGCTCGGCGAGGGCCTGGACCGCCTGCTCGGCGTCGTCGCCCTTGGCCCGGATGACGATCGAGCTGCCGCACTCCGCCGCCAGCATCATGACTCCCATGATGCTCTTGCCGTTCACCTCGAGCCCGTCCTTGGCGAGCTCGATCTCGGACGCGAAGCTGTTGGCCAGCCGCACGATGCGGGCGGCCGGCCGGGCGTGAAGCCCCTCCTGGTTGACGATCGTGGCCTCGCGCTCGATCACAGGCCCATCCAGCGGAAGAAGACGAGAAGTCCCATCGCGAGCAGGGCGAACCGCACGCTCGTGAGGGAGGGACCGAACCAGCGGGTCACCGCCGCGCCCACGGCAGCGACGGCCAGCGCGCCGATGATGCCGACGGCCCCGAAGCCGCGGAGATACCAGCCGGCCAGCACCGGCAGCGCGAGGCCGACGGCGGCGCCGGCCACCGGTCCCACGCGCTCGACCGCCCGCGGGATCCAGCTCGCGCCAATCGCCGAGCCGACGCGCATCCCCGCGTCGAACCCCGTGCGGAGCGCCCACAGCGCGGTGGCAAGCCGGACCAGGTTGTAGACGACGAGCAACCCCAGAATGGCCCACCAGCCCGCGCCCAGCACCGCGGCCACCAGCGCCAGCCCCACGAGCGCCGGGACCAGTCCGGCCCAGAACAGCTCGTCGCCCAGGGCGCCGAGCGGGCTGCAGAGCGCCGTCCGGAGCCGCGCGATCTGGGGGCCGGGCACCGCCTCGTACTCGGCCCGCGCCGTGGCGCCGAGCGCAAGGCCGGCCAGGTTCGGGTTGCAGTTGAAGAACTCGGCCGAGCGGACGACTGCCTCTCCGTGCCGCACCGGGTCGACCGTCTTGAGGTCCTCCAGCAGCGGCTCCGCGGCGTAGCCCATGCCCACGCCGAGCATCCGCTCGTAGTTCCAGGTCCCCTGCACCGCCAACAGGCGGAGCAGCGCGCGCCAGCCGCCGTTCATCGGAGCACCGCCAGCAGCGTTCCGGCAGCCACGCCCGCGGCGAGCCAGCGGAGCCGCGCGCCGCGGCCCGCGCTCCGGACGGCGCCGCTCGCCGCGGCCGCGAGCGCGGTGCCGATGGCCACCAGGGTGAGTCCCACCGCCGTCTGCCGGTCGAGCTGGACGCCGCGAGCCACGGCCCACGCCGCGAGCAGGCCGAGCCCGGTCAGCAGCGCGCCGCGCGCCGCGTCCCGCGCGATGCCGCCGTACTGCAGCAGCCGGATGGCGCCGCTCTCGCCCGCGGCGAGCGCGGCGGTGCGGCGCTGGATGGCGCGCGCGTTCCAGCGCCGCACCTGCTTGAGGCTCCAGCCGCCGAGTACCGCCAGCACCAGCGCGAGGCCGACGCTGAGGCCGAGTCCCAGCTCCCACGGCGCCCCGGCCGCGAGCGCCGCCCCAGCTACGGCGGCCGGCCCGTAATCGGGATAGCGCACGGCGCCGATCGGCAGCACGTCGAGCGCGAACAGCTCGAGCAGCGCGCCCACCCTGAGCCCCGCCTCCGTGTCGCCCGCGAGCCACCCGGCCACCGTGCCGGCCACCAGCGGGCGCGAGATCATCGCCTGGGGCACGCTGACGAGATCGAGCGCGACCAGCGTTCCCCAGATGAGCAGCAGCAGTACGGCTTCGGGCGCGAGCGCGGTCATGCGAGCGCCTTGAGCGCGACCGGCGCGGTGGTGGGAAGGTCCTGCGCCGTCACGTCCGCGCCCGAGACCTGGAGCGCCTCCAGTGTGCGCAGCTCCTCGTCGGTCAGGTACACGTACGGCAGCCGCTCGCGCCGGCCCGGCCGGTGGTGGATGCCGCCCAGGTTGATCCGGTGCACGATGGCCGGGTCGGCGCGGTGCAGCGCGGCCATGGTGTCCACGTCCCCGGTGAGCAGCATGGTCCGGGTCGGCCCGGCCTGCCACTCCGCCAGGTGCGCGGCCGCCTCGGCCACCGTGGCGAAGCGGAGCTCGATGCCGGGCGGCACCGCCATCCGGTAGAGGTCCTGCTCCCAGGGGCTCGCGGCCACGCCCTCGTCCACCAGCACGACGAGCTGGACGCCGAGCGGCCGGCCCCACCCGATCACCACCTGGCCGTGCATCAACCGGTCGTCCACCCGAGCGAGCACGATGGGCATCAGGGAACCCGGATCGCCTTGCCGCCCGCGACGGCGGCACGCGCGGCCGCCTCGTCGAGGGGAAGGGTCCGGTGAAACACGAAATCGACCAGCATGGCGAGATTGACCCCGGTGACCACCTTGGCGGCGCCGACGCCGCGCAGCCGGTTGAGCACGGCGAAGAGGCACGAGCCGCTGGACAGGTCCACGAACACGACCGCGGGACCGTCGCCCACCGCCGCCTCCACCCGCTCCTCCAGCGTGCCGCGGTCGCAGCCGGTGTTGGACACCGCCTCGAAGGCACCCGTCACGCCGCTGATCTGCTCGGCCGCGTCCACCAGCGCATCGGCCAGCCGGCCGTGGCACACCACGACGCCCCGCAGCCCCTCACTCATAGTCCTCCTGCAGGTACTCGCGCACCCCGCGCTGCTCCTTCATGCGCTTGATGAGCCGCGCGTTGAAGGCGGCGGCCACGTCCACGCCCGAGTAGCGGAGCAGGTGCATCATGGCCACGACTTCGGACATCACGGTGATGTTCTTGCCCGGGTTGAGCGGCACCACCACGCGCGGCACGGCCACGTCGAGGATCATGGTTTCCTCGCGCGCGAGCCCCGTACGGTCCGTGTCCCGCGCCGTTTCCCAGTCCTCCAGCTGCACCACCACCTCGATGCGCTTCTGCTGCCGCACCGCGCGCACGCCGAACAGCGCCGGGATGTCGATCAGCCCGATGCCGCGGATCTCCATGTGGTGCGCGGCCAGCTCGTGCCCGCGCCCGATGAGCACGTCCTGGCCCCGCCGGGTGACCTGCACGACGTCGTCGGCCACCAGGCGGTGGCCCCGCTCGACCAGGTCGAGCACGCACTCGCTCTTGCCGATGCCCGAGCGGCCCACGAACAGCAGCCCGACGCCGTACACGTCGGCCAGGGAGCCGTGAAGGGTGGTGCGCGGCGCGAACGCTTCCTCCAGGATGGGCTTGATGCGCCGGTAGAACTCGGCGGTCTTGAGCTTGGAGCGGAACACCGGCACGCCCCGGGTCCGCGCCAGCTCGAGCAGCTCGGGCGGGACCTCCTGCCCCTTGGTGACGAAGATGCAGGGCAGGTCGAACCCGAAGAACTTGACCAGCGACGCCTGCCGGTCCTCCGGCGAGAGCGAATTGAGGTAGGTGATCTCGGTTTCGCCGAAGACGTGGATGCGCTCGGGCGCGAACCGGCCGGTATAGCCGGCCAGCGCCAGGCCCGGGCTCGCGACTTCGGCGCCGGGCATCTGCCGGTCGAGCCCGACGTCGCCGGTGAGCGGCTCGAGCTGGAGCGGATCGCCGCGGCGGGCGATGAAGTCGCGGAGTCGCAGCATCACCCGAGCGGCAGGATGTCGCGGGAGCGGCGGGGCCGGGACGGGCCGGTGTCGAGCTGGCGGCGCAGCTTCTGCTCCGCGCGGTCGAGAGCCGTGCGATGATCGTCGCCCTCGCCGCGGGCCACCCGCGG
>DASSBA010000062.1:0-2340 GCA_035699205.1 Gemmatimonadales bacterium | reverse complement strand
CCGGCATACGGCATGACGGAGTACCGGCGCTCGGTGGCGCCGGCGCCGGTCGGCACCCGGCGTGCCACGAGCAGGCGCGACCCGTCGGGGGAGAGGGAAACCTGGACCGGGGTGGAGGTGGTGAACCGGCGCCGGGCGTCGGCGAATCTTCCCTTCACCGCGTCGGGCAGATCGAGGGCCCAGAGGCTGAAGTCGGGCGAGCCGTCGTCGATCACGAGGGTCGAACCGTCGGCGGTGACGCTGAAGTTGTTGAAGTTGCCGCTGAGCAGCGTGTCCTGCCGCTCGGCGAGCTTGCCGGTGGCCGGGTCGAGGCCGATCCGGACGATGGACTCGATGCCCTGCCCCGACCGGGTAAGCCAGAGGGCGTCATGGGTGATCCGGCCGGCGCAGGTGCACGAGTTCAGCACGCGGTCGGCCACGGCGCCGCTCCGGTCGAGCACCTGCCACAGGCCCCGCGAGCCCTGCACCACCAGCGCCACGATCCAGCGCCCGCCGGGCGAGACGCTCAGCGCCTGGAGCCCGAGGCCCGGGCCGGCGACCGCGATGCTGTCGCGCACGGTGCCGTCGATCGAGGTGACGCGCACCTGGAAGACCGAATCGCTCTTGGCGGACTGCGGCCCCACCAGGAGCGAGTCGCCGCCGGCCCAGAACATGGCGGCGCTCGCGCCGAGGTAGCGGGGAGGACTGCCGAGCGCGCTCACCAGATAGTAGCCCCATCGGCGGTTGAGGGTGCCGACGAGAATCAGGTTGCGGCGGTCGGGGCTCCACTCGAGCCCGTAGGCGGCGGTGGCGCCGTCGAGCACCCGGTGGGTGGCGGTGCCGCCCACGTCCTGCAGATCCACGGCGTAGCTGCAGCCGTCCTTTCCGCAGTTGTGGGTGACGAAGGCGAGCTGCTTGCCGTCGCCGCTCACGGCGGAGACGAAGACGTTGCCGGTGAAAGTGAGCTGGGTGCGGTCGCGGAGGGCGTAGGAGGCGGGAGCGGGCGCCGCCTTCCGCCGCCCGGCGGCGACCCAGGCGCCGCCCGCCACGGCGAGGGCGAGGAGTGCTATGCCGAGCGCCACCCAGATACGGCGGCGCGACCGCGGCGCCGTCAGCGCGACGGTGGGCGCGGCCCCGGCGCCGGTGACGGCTTTGGCGTCGAGCGCCCGGGCGAACTCGCCCGCACTGGCGAACCGGTCGGCCGGGGTCTTGTCGAGCGCCCGGGCCACGGCGGCGTCCACCGCCTCGGGCACCGACGGCCGCACGACCCGGAGGTGCACGGGCCGTTCGGTCATCAGCTTGGCGATCATCGCCTGGGCGGTCGGGCCGGTGACGGGCGGCTCGCCGGCGAGCATCTCGTAGAGCACGGCGCCGAGGGAGTAGACGTCGCTCCGGGCGTCGAGCATCCGGTCGCCGGTGGCCTGCTCGGGGCTCATGTACTGGGGCGTGCCGAGCGAGAGGCCGGTCTCGGTGAGGCGATTGCCGCCGGCCTCGCTCACGGCCAGGGCGATGCCGAAGTCGGCCAACATCGCCTCGCCCTCGAGCAGGAGGATGTTCTCGGGCTTGATGTCGCGGTGGACGACGCCGTGCTTGTGGGCGTAGTCGAGCGCGCTCGCGACCTGGCGGGTGATGGCCAGCGCCTCGTCGAGGCCGAGCTGGTGCTCGCGGTCGAGCTTGTCGCGGAGGGACTCGCCGCGGACGAAGGGGAGGACGTAGTAGAGGAAGCCGCCTTCGGCGCCGGAGTCGATGAGCGTGAGAATATGGGGGTGGTCGAGCCGGGCGGTGATCTTGATCTCGGCCAGGAAGCGCTCGACGCCGAGGACGGCACCGAGCTCGGGACGGAGGACCTTGAGCGCGACTTCGCGGTCGTGCTTGAGGTCGGTGGCGAGGAAGACCGTGGCCATGCCACCGGCGCCGAGCTCGCGCTCGATCCGGTAGCGCTGTTCCAGCGCGGTGGTGAGGCGGGCGAGCTCGCTCATGGCGTGCCGTCGATGGGAGTGGGGTGCGGTGAAGTTAGGCTCCCGGCGTGCTGGGGGCCAGCGGGTCGGGGTCCACGGCTCCGGCCGGACGCGGAGGCTCCCGCCGGGCGCTGCAGTCGCCGCCACGCATGCGTGGGGTTGCTACTCGCGGGTGAGGTAGTGGCGTCGACTGACGCACCCTCTGGGAGCCACCACTTCCGGCCTGCGCCCGCGCATCGGGGTAGTGCGGAGCGTGCGGCCTTCCGCTTACCGCTCACCGTTTACCGTTTACCGTTCACCGTACACCCGCTGCAGGAGGCGATCATGTCCCGGTTACGGTTCGGTATCTCGATGTCGCTGGACGGCTACGTGGCCGGTCCGCATCAGAGCGTGGACGAGCCCC
>DASSBA010000061.1:0-12106 GCA_035699205.1 Gemmatimonadales bacterium | reverse complement strand
GGAGCGCGGCCACCGCGAGCGGAGCGGTGATCCCGGCGTGTCCGCCGTAGAGAAAGATGCCGGGACGGATCAGATCGCCCGCGTAGGCCCGGCCGCAGAGCGCGCCCGCGCTGTTGGCCGCGTGCGCGAGCGGCGGGCGGCCGGGGAGCGCCGCTACCACCCCCAGAAAGCGCTCCCATTGCAGCGCGGCCGACGCGGGATCGGTCTCGGCGCTGTGGAAATGGGTGTAGACGCCCTCCCAGCCGGGGGCATCGTGGACGAGCGCGCACAACGCATCGAGCGCTGGCGTATCGCTCCAGCGAAACCCGGCCCGCCCCATTCCGGTGTCGATCTCGACGTGGAACGGCCGCCCCGTGCGGCTGCACCAGGCGCGGAGGGCCGCGGGATCGCCGATGCTGGGGCGGAGATCGTGCGCGAGGTGATCGTCGATGGCGTCCGGAAGCAGCGGACTGGCCACCAGGATCGGCCGTCCGATGCCCGCCGCGCGCAATGCTGCGGCCTCATCCACCGACGCCACGCCGTAGCCCCACGGGTCCAGCGGCTCGAGCGCGCGCGCCACCGGAATGGCGCCGAGTCCGTAGCCGTTAGCTTTGACCATCGGCAGCAGGCGGCTCCCGGTGAGGGCGGAGAGCGTGCGCGCATTGGCCACGAGCGCGCCCAGATCGATATCCACCCAGGCCCGGGCCGTGTCGGGGGTAAAGGTCATGGCAAGCCGGCGGTATCATATTTCTGGCGAGGCATAAATGCAAGACAATTCAGCGCTTGGGCGTGCCATGGCAACCGTGCGCGACCTCCGGGCCAGGTGCCCGTGGGACCGCGCGCAGACGCGGGAGACGCTCCGCCCCTACCTCGTCGAGGAGGTGCTCGAGCTCGACCACGCGCTGGGCCAGGGCGAGTCCGGCGCGATCCGCGACGAGCTGAGCGACTTCCTGCTGCACCTGGCCTTCCAGCTCGTCATCGCGGAAGAGTTGGGCGACTTCTCGACCGACGACGTGGCGGCGGGCCTGGAGGCCAAGATGCGCCGGCGCCATCCGCACCTCTTCGACCTGGGCGACGCGGAGCCGTGGGAGCGGATCAAGCGGCGCGAGCGCGAGGGCCGGACGCTCGCGGGCATCACCCCGACCCTGCCGCCGCTGCTCAAGGCCTACCGGCTGCAGGAGCGCGCGGCTTCAGTGGGCTTCGACTGGCCCGACGCCGCCGGGCCAAAGGAGAAGGTGCGCGAGGAGCTGGCCGAAGTGGAAGCCGAGCTGGCCCGCCGGCGGCCTGGCCGCGTGCGTCCGGCCACGGCGGAAGACCCCAACACGCCGCCCGCTCCGCCCGAGGACCGGCTGATCGAGGAGATCGGCGACCTGCTGTTCGCGGTCGTCAACCTGGCGCGCAAGGCCGGCGTCCAGCCCGGCCCCGCGCTCGACCGCGCCAACCGCAAGTTCCGCGACCGCTTCGAGGCCATCGAGCGCCTGGCGGATGCGCGGGGGATCGAGCTGCATGGGGCCGGGCTGGAGGTGCTGGATCGGATGTGGGAGGAGGTGAAGGAGGGTGGAAAGGCGGAAAGTCGAAAAGGCGGAAAGGTGAAAGGACAGGGCCCATGAGCGGGCCGACACTGTCATCCCGAGCGGAGCGAGGGATCTGGCCCGGCCGAGCTCGAGCCACGGGTGAGTAGATCCCTCGCTCCGCTCGGGATGACAGTGCGGGCCCACGTTCAAGCCCCGCCTTTCTGCCTTTCTGCCTTTCTGCCTTTCTTCCTTTCCGTCCTTCCGTCCTTCCGTCCTTCCGTCCTTCCGTCCTTCCGCCTACGGATACAACCGATGTATCTGTCGCGGAAACGCGATCGCCTCGCGGATGTGCGGAATCCCCGCAATCCACGCCACCGTCCGCTCGATCCCCAGGCCGAAGCCCGAGTGCACGAACGTGCCGTACTTCCGCAGATCGAGATACCAGCGGTACGCCTCGGGGTCGAGCCCCTGCTGGTGGATGCGGGCCAGCAGCTTGTCGTAGTCGTCCTCGCGCTGCGAGCCGCCGATGATCTCGCCGTAGCCCTCCGGCGCCAGGCAGTCGTTGTTGAGCACCGTCCGGGAATCGGCCGGGTTCTCCTTCATGTAGAAGGCCTTGACCTCCCTGGGATAGTTGTAGACGAACACGGGCCGGTCGTAGTCGCGGGCCAGGAGCGTCTCGTCGTCCCCGCCGAGGTCCTTGCCCCACGCGATGTCGGAGCCGAGCTGGTTGAGGCGGGTCACGGCGTCGGTGTAGGAGATCCGCGGGAACGGTGCGGTGACCCGCTCGAGCGGCCCCGTGTCGCGCTCGAGCTCCGCGAGCTCCGGCTGGCGCCGCTCGAGCACCCGGGTCACGATGTAGCTCACGAATGATTCCTGCAGCCGCATGTTGGCGGCGCTGTCGTTGAACGCCACCTCGGGCTCGACCATCCAGAACTCGGTCAGGTGCCGGCGGGTCTTCGATTTCTCCGCCCGGAAGGTGGGGCCGAAGCAGTAGACCTTGCCCAGCGCCGCCGCCGCCGCCTCGACGTAGAGCTGGCCGGTCTGTGCCAGGTACGCCTTGCCCAGGTCGAAGTAGTCGGTGGCGAACAGGTTCCCCGCCTCCTCGCCGATCGCGCCGGTCAGGATGGGCGTGTCCACCAGGGTGAATCCCTCCTGGTAGAAGTAGTCCCGGATGGCCTGCTCCACCTCGTGGCGCAGCCGCGCGATGGCCGCCTGCCGGCGCGTCCGGAGCCACAGGTGTCTATGTTCGAACAGGAAACTCGTCCCATGCTCTTTGGGGGAGATCGGGTAATCGGGACTCGCGCCCAGCGGCTCGAGAGCGGTGACCGACAGCTCGACTCCGCCGGGAGAGCGGGGATCGTCCCGCACCGTCCCCGTCATCGCGACGCTGGCTTCCTGGGTGAGCGCGCCGAACGCCGCCCAGGTGGCCTCCGACACCTCCTTCCTGGACAGGACCCCTTGCACGCTGCCCGTGCCGTCCCGCAGCACGAGGAACGCGATCTTCCCGCTCGACCGGGTCGTGACGACCCAGCCGCGCAGAGTGACCGTTTCGCCCACGTGCCCGCGCAGCTCGCTGATCTGGACCGCCGCCATGCCTGTTCCGCTGTGAGAAGGGGGGTGTCGCAGGGAGCGTTGAGTCTAGCCCTCCTCGTGGGGAGCGTCAACGCGGCCTGCTCCCAGGGGCCGTCGCCCGCGGCGGCCGCGGAGCTCGCGCCCGCGCCCGCCCTCGGCGGCGCCCCGGCGCAGGTCTGGCAGGCCCGGGCCGGCCGGCGCTTCACCGGCCGGATGGTGGTGGCGGGCGAGACGATTTATGGCGCGGGCCTGGACCGGAAGGTGTACGCCGTGGATCTCGCCAGCGGCAGGACCCGCTGGTCCTCCCGGCTCGGCGGACTCATCGGCGGAGGTGTCCTGGTGGCCGGCGACACGGTGTATGCCGCGACGTCGCGACCGGACGGGAGGGTCTACGCCCTCGACGCGCGCACCGGGCATCGGTTCTGGCGCACGTCCGTCAGCCCGATCAGCGCGCCGCTCGCGCGGCTGCATGGCGTGCTCGTGGCCGAGACGCAGCAGGGTGAGATTGTCGGCCTCGACCCCGCCGAAGGGAAGGTGCGCTGGCGCCGGAGGCTCGGCGTGGCCCGGATTGCGGCGGCCGCCGCCGACAGCGGGACGTTCATCGTGGCCACGGTGGACACGCTCTTCCGGGTGAGCGCGGCTGACGGCAAGGTAGTGCGCCGGACGAACTCGCCGGGAACCATCCTGTCGCCGTGGATCCGGCATCGGGGCGCGCTGGTGGCCGGCACGACCGATTCGCTGGTGGTCGCGATCAGTCCCGAGGACCTCCGCCCGCGCTGGCGCGTGAGCCTCGACGCCCCCGTGATGGACTCACCCGCTGCCTCCGGCGATACGGTGTTCGCGGTGAGCCGCCGCGGGACGCTCTACCGCATCACCGGAGACTCGGGCGCCGTCGCGGGCAGGGTGGCGGAGCTCGAGTGGCCCGTCACCGCGCCGGTGACGATCCACGACGGGCTCATCCTGCTCGGGGGCGCCGACGGCGTGCTCCGCGCCCTCCGTCCCGATGGCGGCGAGGCGTGGCGGGTGCAGCTCCAGTGGCCCGTCGAGCTCGCTCCCCTGCCCCTCGCCGACGGCCTTCTTGCGGTCGGCGGCAATGGCGACCTGCACCGGTACCGCCGATGATCCGCCTGCCGGCGCTGGTGCTCCTCCTTGCCCTGCTCGCGGCGCCTGCGACGGCGCAAGAGGTCCACCCACTGGTCAAGTACGGGAAGTGGGCCCTGGCGGCGGGCGCACTCGGCATGAATTACATGGCCGCCCGGGCGCACGACCGCGCGGACGAGCAGTTCGACGCACTGGAAGCCCGCTGCCTGGGCGAACACGCGCTCTGCAATCTCGACGAGTCCGGCCACTACGCCGACGGCACGACGGAGGCGCTCTTCCAGCAATCCGTCCGCTACGACCGCCAGGCGCGCCGCTGGCTCTTCGGCGGCGAGACCGCCCTGCTCGGCGCGGCGGCGATGTTCGTCTGGGAGCTCACCCGCCACTCGCCGAAGCCGGACAACATCCCCTTCGAGCCCGAGGTCCGGAGCCTGCGCCAGGCGACGGGGGTGGGGGTGAGGATCGGGTTTTGACGGAAGGTGGAAAGGCGGAAAGGTGGAAAGACGGAAAGACGGAAAGGCGGAAACGTGGTGACCGGGGCTTCAAGGCGGCCCGGACCTGTCATCCCGAGTTAGAGCGAGGGATCTACTCTCCGGCCTTTCCGCCTTTCCCACGTTCCGCCTTTCCGCCTTTCCCCCTTTCATCCCACCCTGAACAGCTCCACCGCCCGCGGATACCGCCCCACCGCCCGCTCCCGCAGCCGCTGGTTCTCCGCCCGCTGCAACGCCGGATCGGCGCCGATCAGGTCGATGGCGAGCTGGCGCGCCCGTCCGAGCAGGTCCGCGTCGGCCGGCAGTCGGGCGTGCCGCAGCTCGAACCCGCCGCTCTGCCGGGCCCCGATCAAGTCGCCCATCCCGCGCTCTTCCAGATCCAGCTCCGCGATCCTGAAGCCGTCCTGCGTAGCCGCGAAGGCGTGGAGCCGGTCGGCGGCGGCGCCCTCGGGCATGAGGACGCAGAAGCTCTCGTCCTCGCCGCGCCCGATCCGTCCCCGCAGCTGGTGCAGTTGCGCCAGCCCGAACCGTTCCGGATGCTCGATCAGCATGAGGGTGGCGTTGGACACGTCGATGCCGACCTCGATGACCGTCGTGGCCACCAGGACGTGCACTTCGCCGGCGCGAAACCGGCGCATGACGCCGTCCCGCTCCTCGGGCTTGAGCCGCCCGTGGACCAACCCCACGCGAAGCTCCGGCCAGCGCGCGGCGAGGCTCTGCGACATGGTGGTCGCCGCGCGAAGATCGGCCCGCTCGGATTCCTCGATGACCGGCAGCACCACGTACGCCTGCCGCCCCTTGCCGCACTCGACCCGCACGAACTCCAGCACCCGCTCGCGCTGGGCGCCGGTCCGCACCGCCGTCCGGACCGACCCGCGCCCCGGCGGCCGGTGCCGGAGCGTGGAGACGTCGAGATCGCCGTACAGCGTGAGCGCGAGCGATCGGGGAATCGGCGTGGCCGTGAGCAGCAGCACGTCGGGCGCCGCGCCTTTGCCGATCAGCGCCGCCCGCTGCTCGACGCCGAAACGGTGCTGCTCGTCGATGACCACCAGCCCGAGCCGGTGGAACGAGACGCTCTCCTGCATGAGCGCGTGGGTGCCCACGACCAGGCGGGCCTGCCCGGTGGCCAGGCGTCCCCGCACCGCCTGTTTCTCGCTCGCGGTCTGCCGCCCCAGCAGCAGCTCGGGCCGCAGCGCCAGGGGTGCGAGCAGCCGCTCGAGCGTGGCCGCGTGCTGCTCCGCGAGCAGCTCGGTCGGGGCCATCAGCGCGGCCTGGTAGTCGTTCTCGACCGCGAGAAGCATCGCGAACAGCGCGACCACGGTCTTGCCGGTGCCGACGTCGCCCATGAGCAGGCGGTGCATCCGGTCGGGCGCCGTCATGTCCGCCGTGATCTCCCGCAGCGCGCGGTGTTGATCGTCGGTCAGCTCCCACGGCAGCGATTCGCGGAGGCGGGTGGTGAGATCGCGCCGGACCGTGAACGCCACACCGGTCCGGCTTCGCTTGGCCACGGCCCGGGCACGGATCAGCATGAGCTGCAGGTCGAGCAGTTCGTCGAACGCGAGCCGGCGGCGCCCCAGCTCGGCCTCCGCGGCGCTGGCCGGCCGGTGCACCGCGCGAAGCGCTTCGGGGAGCGAGGGCAGCTCGAGCGAGCGGCGGATCGGTTCCGGCAGCACGTCGTCCGACAGGGCGATGAGCGCGTCGAGGTGCCGGTCCACCAGCCCGCGGATGACCTTGTGGCTCAACCCCTCGGTGGCGGGGTACACGGGCAGCACCTTGCCCCCTGCGAGCGGCTCGGCCTCGGCGTCCGCGTCGGCCAGGATGACGAATTCGCGCGGCGCCATCTGGCGGCCATGGTAGAAGCGGACCGGACCCGAGACCAGCAGCGTCTGACCCACCGCGATGCTGCGGTCGAGAAACGCCTGACCGGGCCAGACGCACTCCAGCACGCCGCTGTCGTCCCGCAGCACGGCGTGAAAGATCCGGAGCCCCCGCCGCGTCGGAACCACCCCCTTGGCCACGACCCGCCCGACGCACGCGACCTCCTGCCCCACCTCGGCGCGGACGAGCGGGGTGACGGTGGACGCATCGATGTAGCGATGAGGGAGATGCCACAGCAGATCGCGCGCGGTCCGGATGCCCAGCCGCTCGAGCTGCTCCGCCCGGCGCTCGCCAATGCCCTTGAGAAACTTGACCGGCGTGTCCAGCCGCAGGGCGCCGGTGCGGCGGGTGGCGGACTTCGAGGATCGCTGGGCGGTCACGTGATCACTCGGGACTCGGAGCGGCGCCGGTGCAAGTGCCGCGGCCCATTCACCACGGAGGCACGGAGTGCACAGAGGAGGCTTGGGAAGCGGAGCGCATCAGGGCGCGGAGCCACCACAAACCCGTTGGTGTTGTCCGGGTCCAGGGTGCCCTCCCGGATTGGGATTCCTCCGTGTCCTCCGTGCCTCCGTGGTGAATACGGCAACGATGTCAGCCCGGGCCCTCCGCGAGCAGATGCTCCGCGAAGCGCTTCGGATCGAACGCCTCCAGGTCCTCCACGCCCTCCCCGACCCCGAGAAACCGGATCGGAAGATCGAGCTCCCGCCGGAGCGCCGCCACGGCCCCGCCGCGCGCGCTGCCGTCGAGCTTGGTGACCACGATGCCCGTGGGACTTACCGCCTGGGTGAAGAGCTTGCCCTGCTGCACGGCGTTCTGCCCGACCGTGCCGTCGAGCACCAGCAGCGTCTCGTGCGGGGCACCGGGCAGCCGGCGCGCCGCGACCCGGACCACCTTGCGCAACTCGTCCATGAGCCCTTCCTGCGTGTGCAGCCGGCCCGCGGTATCGACGATGATGGTGTCGAGCCCACGCGAGGTGGCCGCGTCGATGGCGGTGTACGCCACCGAAGCCGGATCGCCACCGGGTGTACCTGCCACGCAGGGAATGTCGAGCCGCTGTGCCCAGATCTGAAGCTGGGCGATGGCGCCGGCGCGATAGGTGTCGGCCGCCGCGAGCAACACCTTCCGGCCCTCACGCTGGAGCCGCCGCGCGAGTTTGGCGGCCGTCGTGGTCTTCCCGGTGCCGTTCACCCCGACCATCAGCACCACCGTAGGCCCCGGCTCGGCCCGGGCGATGGCCCCGGGATCGGCCCGCCCGTTGAGCATGGCGGCAAGCCGGCCCTCCAGCGCACCGCGCAGATCCGCCTCCGTCTTGAGCTTGCCCCGCCGCACCTCGTCCTCGAGCGCCTGGGTGAGCTCCACCGTGGCCGCCACGCCGAAGTCCGCCTCGATGAGCACCCGCTCCATGTTCTCGAGGTCGTCCGCGCTGAGGCCCCGCATGAGCGCGCCCACGTCGGTCATGGCGACCCGCTTGATGCGGCCCCAGAGGCTTTCCTTCCTGTCCGTCAATCTGCCGTTGGCCATCCCGAAACTTACACCCCTCCTAGCGCAGACCCAGCCGTCTTCGCGCGAACCATTCCCCCGCCAGCGCCAGGACGCAGAGCCCGAACAGCCACAGCCGGTCGCGCGCCCCGCGCTGGCCCGAGCGGACGGGCGCGCGGGCCTCGTGGGGGGTCAGACTGACCGCGCGGGGGAGCAGCTCGTCGGAATACTGCTCCACGGCCACCGTCCCCCGCCCGCCCCCGGCCAGCCGGTAGCGGTACTCCCCGGGAGGGAGCCACACGCTGGCGCGCCCGGCTCCGTCGAACCGGAGCGTGTCCGCCCGCGGCGCACCGGCGCCGCTCCAGGCCACGCCGGTCACGGCGGCCGGACCCGGTCCGATCCACTCGAAGACCACCGGGCGGCCGTTGTCCACCACCGGCCGGACCGGCCGCGCCGAGCCGCGTGCCGAGTCCGCGCCGCCCAGCAGCCAGCTCGTGGTGGCCGCGACCCAGGTGCGGTAGCTCTGCTCGCTCGACCCGCCGCGAAAGGCCCATCGCCAGAGGCCGTCCACCGCGACCACCACCCGCCGCACCCGCCCGGTCTCACGCCCGAGCACCGCGGGCCGCTGTGCGCCGCGGCGGCCAAGCTGTCCGGAGAGCGCGATCCAGTCACCGGCAGCGGGCTGGACCGGGGTGAGCTGGATCATCGGGGGAAACGAATCCACCGGCTGGCCCAGAAACGCCCCGGCCACCGGCGATGTCTCGGCCGCCTTGAGGTACCAGTCCCCAGCCAGCGCGCTGGAGTCCGCGCCTGCGGGCCAGCTCCACACGCCGCGAGCCGTCGTCCCCTCCGCGAGCGCGCCCACCGGTCCCATCTCGATCAGCAGGTCCGCCCGCCGGGCGGCCTGCCGCACCTCGTCGCGCGGAACCAGCGAGAGATCGGCCATCGAGCGCCACCGCTCCGGATCGAGCCGGACGAAGCCGCGGACCGGAAGCTGGGCCACCTCGCGCAGTGTCCGATAGAGGAATCGGCCGTCCCAGTCCGCGGGACCCGCGAGGAGCACGACTCCGGGCGTCGGAGTGACGGTCACCAGGTGCAGCCGCGTGTCGGTGCGTGGCTCGGCGTCGCCGGCCCCGGTGATCCCGACACGGAGCACGTGCTCGCCCGCGCCGGCGGCGCTCGAGCTGAAGGCGAGCCGGCCGCGCCCGCTCCCGTTCCGGAGGCGGAGCACCCTGGCGGCGAGCCGCTTCCCGCCCAGCGTCGCCTCGACCGCAACGCTGTCGGCCGCGGCGCCTCCCGTGGCCTGCACCTCGAGCTCGAGCGCGATCGAGTCGCCCGCGGTGACGCGCGCCGGTCCGGTCACCCGGGTGAGCGCGAAGTCCGGCCGCGCCGCACGGGGGAACAGTCGCACGCTCACCCGGGCGAGCAGATCGGGCGCGAGATCGGCGGCGTCCTCGACCTCGCCATCGGTGACCACGATGACCGGCCGGTCCGAGGCGGCGGCGGCCACGAGTGCCGGCGCCAGCAGGGAGCGGCCCCGCGTCGGGAGCGTGTCGGCGGAGCCGCGCTCGTCGCCGAATCGGCGCACCTCGCCCCACCGCGCCGCCGAATCGCGAGCGTCGGCCCAGTGCCCGCCGGGGGCCGACATGCTGAGCGAGGCATCGAGGAGCACGAGCGGCCGCCGGGGCGCGCCGGCGACGGGACAGCTCACGTTGAGCAGGAGGAGACCGAGCGCGGACCACGCGACGGCCCGACAGGCGAGTGCGAACCAGCCGCGGCGGCCGGTGCGCTCGACCCGCAGATAGGTGAACGCGGCCAGCGCGGCCGCGAGGACGATGACCAGGAGCGCCGGCAGCATCATCGCCCCGGGTGCACGCCCGCGGCCGCGGCGAGCGCCGGAGCCAGGTCCAGCCGCCCCTCGTACAGCGCACGGCCGACGATCGCCCCGGCCAGCCCGGCATCGCGCAGCGCGACGATGTCCGCCAGTCCGGCCACCCCGCCGCTGGCGATCACGTCGGCGCCGAGTGCCTGCAGCCGGCGGGCGCCGTCGAGGTCCGGTCCGCCCAGCATTCCGTCGCGAGCGACGTCGGTGTAGACCAGCGTCCCGACGCCGTCGGCCAGGGCCCTTCGCGCCAGCGCTTCGACGGTCAGTCCGGAGCTCTCGGTCCACCCCCGGATCGCCACAACACCATCCAGGGCGTCGATCCCCACCGCGATCCGCGTCGCGCCCGCGAGCGCCACCGCCGCGGGCACCATCGCCGGGTCCACCGCCGCCGCCGTGCCGAGGACCACCCGGCTCACGCCCTGGTCGAGGCCCTCCCGTATGAGCGCGGCCGTGCGGAGCCCGCCGCCCAGTTGCACCCGCACCCGCGGCCCCACGCGCGCCACGATGCGCCCCACCAGCGCCAGGTTCTCACCGTCGCCGAAGGCGCGGTCGAGATCCACCACGTGGATCCAGCGCGCGCCACGCTCGGCGAACTCCGCGGCCGCCGCCACGGGGTCGTCCCCATAAACGGTTTGCCGCGTCGCCTCGCCCTGGCTGAGGCGAACGACGCGGCCATGTCGAATGTCGATGGCGGGGAAGAGGTCCACTACGGGAGCGCTACTGGAGCCACCGGGTCGGGGTCTGGTCGGCTCCCTGGGCGATGGACTGGGGCACCTCCTGGTGCAGCCGCTCCAGCAGGAGGTCGCGCTCGCGGGTGAAGTCGGCCCGGAGTCCGGACCGGATCGGCTCGCCGTTGCCGAGGTCCACCCGGCGCGAGTCCTTGGCCACGCCGTTCACCCGGAACTCGTAGTGGAGGTGCGGGCCGGTGGCGAGGCCGGTGGAGCCCACGTAGCCGATCGTCTGCCCCTGGGTCACCCGCCTGCCCGCGCGAATTCCGCGGGCGAATCCGCGCAGGTGGCCATAGCGGGTGGTGATGCCGCTCCGGTGGCGGATCTCGATCAGGTTGCCGTACCCGCCCGCGCGCCCGGCCCGGACCACCACGCCGTCGCCCGCGGCCATGACCGGCGTGCCCGGCGCCGCGGCGTAGTCGGTGCCCTCGTGCCGCCGGGTCCGGCCGAGCACCGGGTGAAACCGGGCGCGGGCGAAGGAAGACGAGATCCGGCGGAACTGCACCGGGGCCCGAAGGAAGGCGCGGCGGAGCGAGTTGCCGTCGGCATCGTAGAAGGCGGCGTGTCCGTCGGTCTCGAACCGGAAGGCGGAGAGGCTCTTGCCGGACATCGTGAGATCGCTGGCCAGGACGCGGCCGAAGCGGACTTCCCCGTTCTCGGAGACCAGGCGTTCGAACAGCACCTGGAACCGGTCGCCCGGGCGGATGTCGCGGGTGAAATCCACCTGCCACGCGTAGACGTCGGCCAGGTCCCACGCGAGCCGCTGCCGGTCGGCGTCGTCGAGCTGGTCGTCACCCACCTGGGCATCGAGCGCCTCGTACAGCGAGTTGTCGATGGCTCCCTCGATCCGGACCTCCTCGGCCTTCCACGCGATCGGCTCGACCACGCCGTCCCAGCCATCGGACACGCGGCGGAAGATGACGCGCTGCTCCGGGCTGGTGCGCACGCTGATGTGGGTCGGCACGCTGTCGGCGCCGGAGCGGCGGAAGCGGAACACCAGCCCCGAGCGAAGCCGGCGGGGGTTGAGCGAGACGGCGGGGCCGAGCGCCGCCACGTCGAGGTCCTCGACGCCGTGCCGCTCGAACAGCTCCGAAAGCGTCTCGCCGCGGCGGAGGGTGTCGAAGGTTTCGGTGGCCGGCAGCACGGCGGGAAGCGCCGGCGCGGAAACCACGGGACGCGCGGCGGCCGCCGGAAGCCGGCGCCACGGCCAGCGGCCGGTGGACGCGAAGAGCGCCGCGGCCGCGAAGACGGCGACGGCCAGCCCCAGCCGGACGAAACGCATCAGTCCATCTGCCGGCGGATGAAGGTGGGGATTTCCATTTCGGGGACCTCGGTCGAGCCGCTCGGCGGCGCCTGCGACACGCGCGGCTGCACCCGCGGCGCGGGCTGCTGCACCTGCGGCGCCGGCGTGCCGGGCGTCGAGACCCGCCCGTGGCGCTGCGGGAAGTTGAGCACCCCGGTGGCACCGGACGGCCGGGCGAC
>DASSBA010000060.1:0-3356 GCA_035699205.1 Gemmatimonadales bacterium | reverse complement strand
CCGGCGCGTTCAGGTCGAGCCGCCCGACCGGCCGGGCCACCGCGAGCGGCTCGTCCGTCGCAACGGCGATCACAGCCGGGTCGTCCGGCCAGCACCTGGGCGGCTCGCCGAGCGCCGGCCGGTAGACCTCGATCTTGGGATAGCGCTCGCGCGCGAAGCCCTCGACGAGCACGACATCCACCCGCTCCGGCCCGAACCGGTCCAGCAGCTCCCGGAACGGCGGCTCGTCGAGGTCGCCCTCCAGCTCGCCGAGGTGCGCCCACCGGCTGCGCGACGCGATGAGCACCTCCGACGCCCCCGCCTCGCGCACACGGTAGCTGTCCTTGCCCGGGCGGTCCATGTCGAAGCCGCAGTGCGCGTGCTTCAACACCGCCACCCGGAGCCCCTCGGCGCGGAGCGCCGGGAGCACCCGGGTGATGAGCGTGGTCTTGCCGCTGCCGCTGGCCCCGACGAACCCGACCGCCGGGAGCACGTCAGATCCTCGCGATCTCGACCCGGTTGTCCGACTGGGTCCCGGCCCCGCCCAGGTTGGAGTGCCGCGAGGAGGTCGTCGAATTCACCGCCGAGCCGCTCCGGGTCAGGCTCGGCCAGTAGCCCAGACTGGCCATCGCCATCCCTTCCATGACGTCCTCGCTGAGATCCGCCAGGCCCTCGAACGCGCCGCGCTCGTTGAACACCCGCACGTAGTCGCCGGCCCCGATGCCGCGGGCCGCGGCGTCCTTCGGGTGAATGACCACCCGCTGCTCGCCCATGCGGCGCTGCTGCACCGGCTCGTTGGCGTACTGCGAGTTGAGGAACGCGTGCGGCTTGGGCGAGATCAGGCCGATCGGATACCGGGCTCCGAGCTCGCCGTTGCCGCCCACCTCGGCCGGCGGGATGTAGTTGGGCACCGGGTCCACCGGCTCCCCGGACTGCATTTCGGTGTAGCCGTTGCGCCAGACGGGAACGACGAAGTTGCCGTTGGCGGCCGCGCTGGCCTTGAACTCGCACTTGCCCGACGGCGTCTTGAAGTTTCCGTGCGCGTGCGGCGCCCGTTCGTGGGGCAGGCCCACGTTGAGCCGCATCCAGCCCCGCTCCTTGAGCTTCTCCAGGGTGATCCCCTCGAGCGCCGGCGCGTTCCAGTCGTACATCCGGCTCAGCAGCTCGTCGTCGCTCAGGGACCAGTAGTCGTCGTCGAAGCCCATCGTCTTGGCCAGCCGGCGGAACATCTCGACGTTCGGCACGCACTCGCCCGGCGACGCGATCGCCGGCTGGTTGAGCATGACGTAGAGATGGCCCCAGGTGACCTGCAGGTCGTACTGCTCCGCCTGGAGGCTGGACGGGAGGATGATGTCGGCGTAGCGCGCGGTATCGGTGAGGAACAGCTCGCTCACCACGGTGAACAGGTCCTCGCGCTCGAGCCCCCGGATCATCGTGTTCGCGTTCTGCTGCTGCGACACCGGGTTGGAGTTGTGGATGAACACCGACATGAGCGGCGGGTCGAGCCCCAGCTCGCCGCTGAGCGCCCGGCCGAGGTCGAGCTCGTTCACTACCCGGGTGCCGGGCCGGATCCAGTCGGGCCGCTGGATGAAGTCGAAGTTGAAGGGGAACTCCCAGATCGGCATCTCCACCGCGCCGCCCCCGACATGGCGCCACGCGCCGACCAGCGCCGGCAGCGAGCTGATCAGCCGCACCGCATCGCCGCCGCCGGGTGAGCGCTCGATCGCCACTCCCTCCCGGATGGCCGACGGCTGCATGGTGGCGTACTCGCGGGCGAGCCGGCGGATGTCGCCGGCCGGGATCCCGGTGATCCCGGCGACCCGCTCCGGTGGGAACTCCAGGGCGCGCGTCTTCAGCTCCTCGTAGCCGACGGTGTACCGCTCCACGTAGTCGTGATCCACCAGGTCTTCCGTGATGATCACGTGCATCATGCCGAGCGCCAGCGCGCCGTCGGTGCCGGGACGGATCGGGATGTGCCAGTCGGCCGCCCTGGCCGTCCGGGTGCGCACCGGGTCGATCACCACGACCTTGGCGCCCTTCTCCCGCGCCTCCAGGATGAAGGGCCAGCCGTGCAGGTTCGTGCTGATCATGTTCATGCCCCAGACCACGATGTACTTCGCGTAGGCCAGGCTCTCCACGTCGAGCCCGCCGGTCGGGCCCACGGTCATGATCCAGGCGGTGGAGGAGCCCGACTCGCAGTAGCACTTCTCGCCGATCGTGGCGCCGAGCCGGTTGAAGAAGGCGTCGCCGCTGGTGAGGCCGTTGAGCGTGCCCTGGTTGCCCAGGTAGCAGTGGTTCATGATCGCCTGCGCGCCGTACCGGTCGATGATGTCGGTCCAGCGCCGCCGGATCTCGGCGAGCGCCTCGTCGTAGGTGATTTGCTCGAACCGGCCGCTCCCCTTGGGGCCGGCGCGCTTGAGGGGGTGGAGCAGGCGGTCAGGGTTGTAGTGGTGCTCCGCGTAGTCCTTGAGCTTCACGCACAAGCCGCCGCGGGTCATCGGGTGGTCGGGGTCGCCGGTGACCTCGACCAGCTTGCCGTCTTCGACGTGGTAGAGGAATGCACAGGTGTCGGGGCAGTCCTGGGGACAGGCGCCTCGCACGATTCTCATGCCGATGGTAGGTGCGGCCATGATGGGGTCTCCGATTGCACTGGGGCGGGCGTGGGGCCCGGCCGGCGGGGCGGGTTGCCGGCTCGACGATGGCTGGGGCTGCGTGGGGGTCGGCGGCCGCGGACTCGTGGACTGGCAGCCCCGGCTGGCGCCGGGCGTGGAGTCTTCCGGTGTGAGAAACTACGGTAGGACTGCGGTCAAGAAGCGTCAAGAGTGGGAGGCGCGGGCAACGGCGCCACCTCGCTCCCGAGGTCGCAGACCGCGGCGTAAACGGGCACGGACCGCGTGCGCAGCTCGGCCTCGGTCTCCCGCAGCGCCCCTTGGCCGCGGGCGCAGATGGCGATTCCGGCTCCTTCCTGGGCCAGCCGGAGCGCGATGGACCGCCCGATGCCCCGGCTGGCGCCGGTCACGACGGCCGACTTCCCCTGTAAACCGAGATCCATGGTACCTGCTCGATCGACGCTGGTCGAAACGCTGCTAATCTGGGGTCGTGCACCGCCGGGCACCATCGGCGAGCGGGCCGCCCGCACCAGCTGGACCGCGGCGGTGTCACAGCCCCCCTGTATCGTTGCCGCGTCCCCACTGAAAGCCCGTCATCACCCGTCCGACCGGAGCCCCAATGCGCACTCGCTACGTCCTCCCCCTGCTCGTCCTCCTGACGGCCTGCGGGGGCACCACCCTCGTGGTGGATTCCGACACGTCCTGGGCCGGCAGGGTCGACGGCTACGGCTCGATCGCCGGCCGTCTCCGGGCGGAGTACGACCTGGA
>DASSBA010000059.1:0-3853 GCA_035699205.1 Gemmatimonadales bacterium | reverse complement strand
ACCGCCTCGATGCTGATCGTGCCCGACGACTTGCCGACGTCGTCGAACAGGTTGACGCCGCCCGCGCGCCGCACGAGGTCGCTCAGAAAGCTCCCGCGGCCGATCGTCATCGGCGGCTGCTCCCAGACCAGGAGCAGGACCCTTGGGCGCCGGGCCGCCGCCGGCGGAGACGCGGCCGCCAGGGAGCGCTCGAACGTGGTCACGACGGAATCGGCGCGGCGCTCGCGGCCGGTCACTCGCCCGAGGAGGCGAGCGACGCGCCCCACGTCGGCCAGCGCGTCGGTGTTGAGCAGCAGCGTGGGCACGCCGAGCCGGCGGAGCCGGGCGGCGGCGCCCGCATTCTGGGCGGAGTTGTAGAGCAGCACGAGGTCGGGGCGGACGGCCAGGATGGCCTCGAGCGACGGGGCGATCCCGTCGCCCAGGTTGGTGACGCGGGACGCCGCGGGCGGATAGTCGCACCAGGTGGTGCGCCCGACGACGGCGTCGCCGGCGCCGATGGCGAAGAGCAGCTCGGTCGTGGCGGGAATGAGCGACGCGATCCGCCGGGCGGGCGCGGCGACGGATACCGTGTCGCCCGCGTCGCCCGCCACCCGCACCCCGGCGGCGGCCGCGGCGGCGGGCCGCCGGCACGCGGCGCCGGAGAGCAGCAGCAGGAGAGCGAGCAGGCAGCGATGCGTCAGTCGTCCGGAAATGAATCCGCCCGTCTCCCCGGGGCGGCGAGACGGGCGTGAGCGACGGTGGTTCGCATCGTCGAACGCGCCACCGACCCTCCCCCGAGGGTGTGCATGGTGGCGCGAACGGAGAGGTCTCCTGGCTTCGGGCCTTCGCTCGCCTTCCCGGTTACCCAGTGGCGTCGTGAGCGAAGTGCGGGCCCTCGTTCGAGGGCCGTGCCCGTTACAGTGGCGGGGCCGCGCCGGCATTGCACCGGCTTCCGAGCATCCCCGTTCGCAGGCTTCGATTGTCCAACGGGGGCAAGTCTACCGGCCCGGCGCCGCCGCCGCAAGAGCGGCGTGCAGCTCCGCCTTGAGCCGCGCGCGCTCCGCCTCGTATGCGCGCCATTCGTCGGGAGAAGTCTCCGCCTCGCGCCCCGCGTAGCGTGTGTCGAGCGCCGCGATGGCGTCGAGCAGGCGATCGGGGCCGGCGGGCGGCGGTGCTGCGCCCGCAGCCGGCCGCCGGAGCAGGCGCCAGGCCGCGAGAACCAGCGCCAGGCCCACCGCGCCCACCAGCCCCGCCAGCACGCGCCACGAGGCGACGCCCGGCCCGGCCCACGCGATGGTCACGCTGCCGCCCGGCGGGACCTGCCCCGTCCAGCGCCGGAAGCTCCGGCCCTCGATGACCTGGCTGTCGGCGAGCGCGAGGCTGCCGCCGCCGACGGTGACCCCGCGCTCCTCGACCAGCAGGTTCACCGGCGAGCCGCCCGGGCCGACCGGGAATGCCAGCCGCCCGCGCACCGGCACGACGGCGTACTCGAGCGTCAGTTGCTTGTCGCCCGGTGCCAGCGGCGCGAACACCAGCACCGAGTCGCCCTGCCGCACCACCGCGTCGGGCGAGACATCGCTCTCGCCCACCTGCATCTCGCCGGTGCCGGCCGGCAGCCGGAAGCTCCAGGTCGGGTGCATCGAATCGGGTGACACGCGCGCGAGGATTCCGTCGTTCCGGAGCACGATCAGGTCCAGCACCGAGCGCGCGCCGTCCTGCCCCGGCCGCGGCACGACGATGTGCCGCGCCTCGACCGCGATCGGCGCCGTGGTGGAGGTATCGTAGGCCACCAGCCGGATGGCCGTATCGGGCCGCTGGGGGTTGGTGTGCACCGGCGGCGAGAAATATTCGATCCCGCGGTAGCGCGCGCTCAGGAGGTAGATCGCCGAGGTATCGGGCCGGAAGCGGAAATGGAAGCGGCCCCCCGCATCGGCCCGCGCGGAGTCGATCGGCCCCTGCTCGGTGCGGCCGACGCGGTGGAGCAGCACGCGAACGCCGGGCACCGGGACGGTGTCGCCCGCGCGCGGGAGGAGGACGTGGCCGGTGGCGGTGACCGTCTGGGCGCGGGCAGAGGGGACGGAGAGGAAGGAGAGGACAGAAAGGACGGAAAGGGTGACTCGCACTCGCGCCGTCGGCCCGCAGACCCGCTCCGTCCTCGCCGTCCTCACCTACGGATTGAACTTCCCGAAATCTTGCGGGTCCATCCGCTCGAGATATTCCTTGAGCTTGTCCGCCTCGAGCGAGGGATTGGGGGAGGGCTCGTCGGCCTCGACGCCACTCTGGTCGAGCAGCTGATCGCTGGTGAAGATCGGCGCGTTCATCCGGAGCGCGAGCGCGATGCTGTCGGACGGGCGGGCGTCCACCTGGAACACGTGCTCGTCGCGCCGGATGAGCAGCTCGGCGAAATAGGTGTTCTCCTTGACCGCGCTGATCACCACGCGCCGGAGGTCGCCGCCGAGCCCGACGAGAATCTGCTTGAGCAGGTCGTGCGTCAGCGGGCGCTGCGCCTTCATGCCCTGGAGCTCCATGGCGATCGCGCTGGCCTCCGCGGGGCCGATCCAGATGGGGAGCACCCGGGACCCGTCCTTCTCGCGGAGGATCACGACCGGGGTGTTGGTCGTCCGGTCGAGGCCGAGGTGCGCCACCGTTACTTCGATCATGGCTGAATCATAGTGGGAAGTCGTGAGTCGTGGGTCGTGAGTCGTGGGAGATGCAGTCGAGGTTCCGCCGGCGAGGAATGCGCGCTGTTCTCACGACTCACGACCCACGACTCACGACTGCTCCTCACGTCCCCGCGTCCCAGCTCGCCAGATACTCCACCTGCTCGGCCGTGAGCGTGTCGATGCCGATGCCCATGCTCTGCAGCTTGAGGCGGGCGATTTCCTGGTCCACGGCGACGGGAAGTCGGTGGACCGCCTTGGCCAGCGTCTTCCATTCCTTCGCGATGAGCTCGGCGGCCAGCGCCTGGTTGGCGAACGACATGTCCATGACACTCGCGGGGTGGCCTTCGGCGGCCGCGAGGTTGATCAGGCGGCCCTCGCCCAGTACCATGATCCGCTTGCCCTTCACCACGTACTCGTCCACCAGGTGGCGCACCTCGCGGCGCTCGCCCGCGATGGCGGCGAGCCCGTCGAGATCGAGCTCTACGTTGAAGTGGCCCGAGTTGGCCACGATCGCGCCATCCTTCATCCGGGCGAAGTGCTCGGGCCGGATCACGTGGAGGTTGCCGGTCAGGGTCACGAACAGGTCGCCCAGCGGGGCGGCGTCGGCCATGGGCATGACCTGGAAGCCGTCCATTCGCGCCTCGAGCGCGGGGAGCGGGTCCACCTCGGTGACGATGACGCTCGCCCCCGCCCCGCGCGCCCGGCTGGCGACGCCACGGCCGCACCAGCCGTAGCCGGCCACCACCACGGTGCTGCCGGCGAGCAGCAGGTTGGTTGCGCGGACGATGCCGTCGAGCGTGCTCTGCCCCGTGCCGTAGCGGTTGTCGAACATGTGCTTGGTGTTCGAGTCGTTCACCGCGATGATGGGGAACTGGAGAATCCCCTCCTTGGCCATCGCCTTGAGGCGGATCACGCCGGTGGTGGTTTCCTCGGTGGAGCCCCGGACGGCGCCGACCAGCGCCTTCCGCTCCGCCTGGCTCAGTCCCTCGACCCACTGGCGGATGGGCGGCGCCAGGTCGTCGAGCCGGTTGAGCGCGATCATGTGGAGCGAGCCGACCAGGTCGGCGCCATCGTCCTGGGTCATGTCGGGCCCGAACGCGAGCGCCGAGGCGATGTGGCCGTAGTAGGTCTCGTGATCCTCGCCTTTGATGGCGTACACGTGCACGCCGTGGTCCCGCACCAGGTGCGCCGCCACGTCGTCCTGGGTCGAG
>DASSBA010000058.1:0-3958 GCA_035699205.1 Gemmatimonadales bacterium | reverse complement strand
CGCACGTGGACCACGTACCGCTCCGCCGGGGCGATCACCACGCTCCCGACCCACGCCTCCCGCTCGTACACTCCCACGTCCGACCCCACGACCTTCATCCGCGCGCCGGGGAACGAGAGGTTGAACGTGCGCGCGCTCGCGGCGTTGGTCAGGAAGAAGCGCACGACCTCGCCCCGCCGGACGCGCAGGCGGTACCGCGGCTCGCCGTTGACCAGGAGCAGGTTGCCGAACCGGCCCATCAGCGCATGAGTCGGCGACTCCCGGCCGAGCGGCACCATCCCCGCCTGGTTCACCAGCATGTCGTCCAGCATCAGCACCGACTCGCGGTTGGCGGAGCCGTAGCCGCTGCCCTCGGGCGGCCGCACCAGCAGGTTCCCGTACAGCCCGAGCTCCTGCTGGACGTCTTCCCGGACGTGCGGGTGATACCAGTAGATCCCCGCGTCGGGAAAGCGGAGGCGGTAGGTGAACGCTCCGCCGGGCGGCACGGCCGGCTGCGTCATCCCGGGCACGCCGTCGTTCGGATTGTCCAGCCGCACGCCGTGCCAGTGCACCGACGTGGACTCGGGCAGCCGGTTGGTGAGCAGGACCGTGATCTCCGAGCCGCGTGCCACCTCGATCAACGGCCCGGGCTGCTGGCCGTTGAACGCGAACATGGTGTAGCTCCGCCCGGCGAGGCTGCGCCGGACCAGCCCCGCCTCGAGGCGGAGGGTGTCGCCGTTCCGGAGCCGGACCAGCTCGCGCGGCCGCGCGGGCGGAGCGTCTCCCGCAGGGAGCCAGGCGGACACCTCCGGCTGGAGCGCCATTTCCGCGGGGAGCATCGTGATCCCCCTCGGCATGGGGACGCCCGTCCAGCGGGGCGCCGAATCGGCGTTGGCGGCTTCGCTGAGCTGCGAGGCGGCGTCCTGCAAGTCGCCGTCCGGCGAGCCGCCGTGCTCGTGGCGCCGTGCGGCCCCCAGCGGTACCGTGCCGATCGCGAACTGCAGCAGGTCCGGCGGGAAGAGCCGGGTGGCGGGCGACTGGCCGCGGAGAACCACGCGACCCTTGGGCTGCGCCACGCGGGCGCTCCGCTCCGCCGTGACCAGGAAGGTGAACTTTTCGAGGTCCACCTCGCCCAACATCGTGTTCCCGTTCCGGACAGCACCGAGCCGCACCACCGAGTCCATGGTGGGCGGCGCAATCCAAGCGACGTAGACGCGATAGCCTCCGAGCGCGGAGGGCGACGGGAGGCCGTCGGCGGAGAGGGTCAACCGGAAGCGGGATCGGCCGTCGGGTGTCACGGCCACCGTGAACGGGCCCGGCGCGTAGCCGAGCTCGACTCGGCCCGACACTCCCGTGATTCCGGGGGCCGGGACCAGCTCCATACAGTAGAGGTCGCGGCTGGGGCCAAGCGGCGCCTGGGTCTCGCACGGACGCTGCAGAGCGGCGGCGGGAGCGGGACCCACCGCGAGCGCGACGGCCAGGGGAACCACGAGCATGAGAGTTCGGCGGGGCATCGCCAACAAGATAGGACGGAAGGACGGAGAGGCAGAGGGACCTCTCCGTCTCTCCGTCCCCCTTGACGCTGTTCCATCCTGTTACTACGATATATCGGCAGCTATGTCGAACCGACATATCGGGTCATCCAGGGAGGTCGTTCCATGTGCAGTCAACGCGGCGGTTTCGATTTCGGCGCCGGCTTCCCGTTCCGGGGCCGTGGCTGGGGGGATTGGGGCCCGCGCGGTCGGGGCCGCGGGCGGCGGCAGATGTTCGAGGCCGGCGAGATCAAGTTCGTCATCCTCCGGCTCCTCAAGGAAAAGCCCCGGCACGGCTACGAGGTCATCAAGGCGCTGGAGGAGAAGCTGGGTGGGTACTACACCCCGTCGCCCGGCACCGTCTACCCCACTCTCCAGTTGCTCGAGGATCAAGGCTACGTGCGCGCCGTCGAGGCCGAGGGCAAGAAGGTCTACGAGATCACGCCGGAAGGCGAGAAGTACCTCGAGGAGCACCGCGACCTGCTGGACGAGATCGTGGATCGCGTGCGGGAGACGGTGCGCGACTTCACCGGCGGCGCCATCGGCGAGCTGCAGGGCGAGTTCGCCCGGCTGGCGCGCGGCACCTTCCGGCACGCGTGGCGCCGCGGCCCCGACGATCCGGCGGTCAAGCGGGTGGCGGAGATCCTCAAGCAGGCGGCCGATGACATCGAGCGCGCCTGGCAAACGTCAACGCTGTAGGTGATGCCATGTGGTTCGGCATGATGTGGTGGTGGCTCATCCCGCTGCTGATTCTTCTGGCGTTGCGGGGCCATCACGGGCGCCGGTACTGGCGCGGGCAATACCAAGGCGATCTCCGGGAGCTCGCCGAGCTCCGGCAGGTGGTCGACAGCCAGCAGGAGTACATCGAGCAGCTCGAGGGGCGGCTGGGGCGGGTGGAGGACGGGCTGGAGTTCGCGGAGCGGTTGCTCGCACAACGGACCGCCGGGTAGGTCTGCCTGTCCGGAGCGGTCGCGCGTCCTGGCGGGACACCGAGCTGTGGTCCGGCGAACGCGACGTGGTGCCGGCGAAGCGCCGGCACTCGCCGACGGAGCGAGCGGCGGCGGCTCGCCCCGCGCCTCCCACGGACGGTACTGCGGATCGCGAGACGAACGGTTCTCCGATGACGCGGGGTGCGCGGGCTCTGACCGGGGGATCGGCGTTCGAGTCCCACACGCTACCGCCGTCGAGATTCACGACCCCCCGGCCGCGGTTCACAGGAGACCTGGTGACAGGGCGCTGCCCCCGGGCGAGTGGATCCTAGAATCCTTCCACCACCTCCACCCGCCCGATCCGGTCCCCCTCCAGGATCCGCTCGGCCACCTCCTGTCCGCCGTCGATCCGCCCGAACACCGTGTACTCGTGGTCCAGCAGCGGATTGTCCACCAGGTTGATGAACCACTGCCCGTCGCCGGTATCGCGGCCGCGCGCCGAGATCCCCAGCGTGCCCCGCCCATGGCTCCGCATGGCCAGCTCGTCCCGCATGAACGCCGTGTCGCCCACGTACTCGTTCGCGTCGGGCCCGCCCCCCTGCACCACGAAGTTCGGCTCGACCCGCTGGAACACCTTGCCGTCGTAGAATCCCTCCCGCACCAGCCGCAGCACCCGCGAGGCCGTGGCCGGCGCGTCCTGCGGGAAGAGCCGCAGGGTGAAGCGCCCGCCACCGCTCGATGGCGCCATGGTCACACGCAGCCGGATGGTCCGGCTCAGGTACACGCGCGCGAGCGGCTCCGGGCGGATCGGCAGCGGGACCGGGCGGGGCTCGACCCGGGCACCGGTCCACCGGCCGAGCGTCGTGGCCGCCAGGACCGCCACGACCGTGTCGAAGTCGGCAAGGTACGGGCGGAGCCGTGGCGCCGTCGCGGCGGAGCCCAGCTCGCCGATCCGCTCGAGCATCGCGACGCGGGGGTCGCGCGCGTTCTCGCTGCGGTGAGCGCTGAGCCCGTCGAAGGCGTCGAGCAGCGCGGACAGCGCGCCGGGATCGCTCGAGCCCTTCAGCGCCTGCGCCGCGGCGAGTGCCACCTGATGGCCGCTCGAGGCCAGCGCGCGGAGATAGACGCCGTCGGCCTCGTGTCCCACCGTGGCCGCCAGCCCCGTGATCGCCGCCTCCTGCACGTTGTGGTCGGCATCGGTCGCGAAGCGAAGGAGCACCGGCCGCGCGCCGATGAGCGCGGCGGCGCGCGCCGCGTACTGCCGGACTTCCGGACGCTCAGCCGCCGCGAATCGCGGCAGCCGGGCGGCGGCGCCGGCGGTGTCGAGCCGCGCGAGCGCCAGCAGGCGCGTGCGCCGCGGGTTGCCAGCGGTGGTCAGGAGGGCCGCTCGTGAGACTGGCGTCCGCGATCCGCCGGAGCGCCGCCGCCGCCGCGTTGCGGCCGGAGCAGCCGCCGCCGAGCGAGTCGATGGCGGTGAGCGCGACGTACGGCTCGCGGTCGCGGGCGGCGGCTAGCATC
>DASSBA010000057.1:0-5872 GCA_035699205.1 Gemmatimonadales bacterium | reverse complement strand
ACGAACATCCATTCGCCATCCACACTACAAGGAAGGTGGCCGAATGTCCATCGTGGCGCGGCCGCTGCCGTCCGGCAGCCCCGCCGTGTAAATTGTCCGCGACGCCCACTCAGGAGGCCAGGTGGCCGGAGTCCAGGCACGGCTCAAGTCCGAGCACCAACGGAAGTATCCCGACCTTACCGCCTCGGTCTGGTACGAGGTGGCGCCGATCTTTCCCGGCGTCACCCAGCGCATGGTCAACATGGGGGGCGAGCGGCTGACCCGCCTGTCCACTCCACATGGGTACATCATCATCCGGGCGGACCACCTCGAGTTCCGGCCCGTGCCGACGGGCGCGACGCAGGGGGCGTAGGGAAAGACGGAGGGACGGAAAGGTGGAAGGGTAGCACGGCGGAAAGGCGGTGAGTCGGCCGGCATTGTCATCCCGAGCGGAGCGAGGGCTCTACTCGCCCGGGGTTCGAACTCGGCCCGGCAAGATCCCTCGCTCCGCTCGGGATGACAGTGCCGGCTTGCGTTCAAGCCCCCCCCTTTCGGCCTTTCCACCTTTCCGTCCTTCCGTCCTTCCGCCCTACCTTCGCGCCGCATCGAGCATCTCGCGAACCTTCCGTGCCAGGCTCTCGGGGGCAAAGGGCTTCTGCTGGAACGGCGCCCCGGGGTCCAGCAGCCCACGCTGGATCACGTCCTCTCCGGTGTAGCCCGACATGAACAGGATCGGCAGCGCCGGCCGGATCGCCGTCAGCCGGCGTCCGAGCTCGCGCCCGCCCATCTCCGGCATGACGACGTCCGAGATCACCAGGTCGATTCCCGTCGGGCGGCGCTCCAGCTCCCCGAGCGCCTCCGCGCCGTGCCTGGCCTCGAGCACGGTGTACCCGTGCTCCCGCAGGCCGCGGCTGGCCAGCGTGCGGACCATGTCCTCGTCCTCCACGATCAGGATGGTCTCCGACCCGCGCCGCGCCGCGGGGGGACGCGCGCCGGGGGCGGGAGCCGGGCGGCTCGCGCCGATCCGCGGCAGGTAGATCTTGAAGGTGCTGCCCAGCCCGGGCTCGCTGTACGCCCAGATGAATCCCTCGCTCTGCTTCACGATCCCATAGGCGGTGGAGAGCCCCAGCCCGGTGCCCTGGCCGGTGGGCTTGGTGGTGAAGAACGGCTCGAAGATGCGGGTCTGGATGTCCGGCTCCATGCCGCGCCCGGTATCGCTCACCGTCAGCTGCACGTACTGGCCGCTCGGGATGCCGATCCCGCCGTGGCGCTGGGAGTAGGTCTCGTCGAGCTCGCTGACGCGGGTCGACACGGTAACGCGGCCCCGGCCGTCCATCGCGTCGCGGGCATTGAGCATCAGGTTGACCAGGACCTGCTCGAGCTGGCCGCGGTCGGCGCGGATCTCGCCGGCATCGGGCGCGAGGGACAGCTCGAGGACGTGATCCTCGCCAAGGACCCGGCGCAGCATCTTGTCGAGCTCCTGCACGACGGTGTTGACCGGCAGGAGCTCCGGCCGGAGGAACTGCTGGCGGGTGAACGCCAGCAATTGACGGGTCACGTCCGCGGCGCGGCTGCCGGCCTTGATGATCTCCGCCACTTCCAGCCGGCGCTCGTCCTCGGGGTCCAGGCTCCGCAGCAGGAATTCGCTGAACCCGATCACGCCGGTCATCATGTTGTTGACCTCGTGCGCCACCCCGCCGGCCAGACGCCCCGCGGCCTGCATCCGCTCGGCGCGGCGGAGCTGCTCGTCCACCCGCTTCCGCTCGGTCACGTCGCGGTAGATGCCGCGGATCCGCGCGGCGGTGCCGTCGGCGGCGGTGCAGCTGATGTTGCCCTCGAGCGTGATCGGTGTCCCGGTGGCGGTCACCAGCGTGAGCTCCACGTGCGTGAGCGTTTCGCCGGCCTCGGCGCGGGCGACGACATCGAGGTAGCGGTCGCGGCTGTCGGGGTGCACCAGGTCCAGAAACCGCCGGCCGGCCAGCGCCTCGGCGTCGAGTCCGATGGCGTCGTGCCAGGCGCGGTTGGCGTAGACGAACGCGCCGTCGCGCGCCGTCGTGCAGACCAGATCGCTCGCGTTGTCGAACAGGTCGCGGTAGCGGGCCTCGCTGTCGCGGAGGGCCTGCTCGCCCCGCCTGCGCTCGCTCACGTCGCGGGCATTGAGGCAGACGCCGATGACGCCGCCCCGCTCGTCCACCACCGGGACGTGGGTGGTCTCGTACCACCGCTCCACGCCGTCGCTGCCCCGGATGCGCCGCTCGATCATGCGGGCCTGGCCGGCCAGCGCCGCCTCGAAGTCGTCGCGGGCATCCGGGATGAATCGCCGGATGGCGTCGCCCTCGGCCACCGGCCGCCCGAGGATCCGCTCGGCCCACTCGACGGCCGTGGGATTGAGCGCCTGGATGGTGCCGTCCGGATCGACGAGCACGAAGGCCTGAAGGCTGGTGTTGAAGATGGCGCGCAGGTTGGCCTCCGAGCGGCGCAGCGCGGCTTCCGCGCGGGACTTCTCCGCCCGCGCCTCGACCCGGGCGAGCGCCGCTTCGATGGCCGGTCCGATGCGGGCCAGGTTGCTCTTCAGCAGGTAGTCGGTGGCGCCGGCCTTCATGCACCCGACGGCGGTCTCCTCGTTGACCGAGCCCGTGACGATGAGAAACGGCACGGCGGGTGCCCGCTCCCGCGCCAGCGACAGGGCCGCCATGCCGTCGAACCGGGGAAGCGTGTAGTCGGAGAGGATCAGGTGCGGCTGGAAATCGTCGAGCTGGCGAACGAAGGCGTCCCGGGTATCGACACAGCGGGCGTCGAAGGGGATATTGGAGCGAGCGAGCTCGTACTCCATCAGCTCCGCATCCATCGGCACGTCTTCGAGAATCAGGATGCGCAGGCGCTCAGCCGCCATTCAGGTCCCCGACTGTAGAATTGGTGATGTAGGTTACAACCTGTGGATACCCACAGGGCAGGGGCTGTGACCAGGCTCACAGTCGCCCGCTCTCGCGAACCATAACGTCAGGCATCTTCGTCTGCCCACAAGCGATCTTCCGCTGGAGCTTCCATGCCCAACGCACCGACGACCCGCAACGGTCGATCTGCGAAGCGCACGCCATCCCATCCCACCCCGACCGACACTCTCGATCACGAACAACTGCTCAGCGTGCTGCGGGCGGTCCGCAAGGGGGATTTCACGGCGCGAATGCCGTCCTCGCTCACCGGGCTTTCGGGCAAGATCGCCGACACGCTGAATGAGATCGCCGAACTGAACCAGCAGATGGCGCAGGAGTTCGAGCGGATGGGCCGCGCGGTGGGCAAGGAGGGGCGCATCACCCAGCGGGCCACCCTGGCCGGCGCGGGCGGGTCCTGGGCCGCGTCGGTCAGCTCGGTTAATACCCTGATCGGCGACCTGGTGCAGCCGACCAGCGAGGTGGCCCGGGTGATCGGCGCGGTGGCCAAGGGAGACCTCTCCCAGACCATGGCGCTGGAGATCGAGGGCCGCCCGCTCATGGGGGAGTTCCTCCGGATCGGGCGCACGGTGAACTCGATGGTCGACCAGCTCAGCTCCTTCGCCTCGGAAGTCACCCGCGTCGCGCGCGAGGTCGGCACCGAGGGCAAACTGGGCGGGCAGGCGCGGGTGAAAGGCGTGGCGGGGACGTGGAAGGACCTGACCGACAACGTGAACTCGATGGCCGGCAACCTCACCGCGCAGGTGCGTAACATCGCCGAGGTGACCACGGCCGTGGCGCGCGGCGAGCTCAACAAGAAGATCACGGTGGACGTGAAGGGTGAGATCCTCGAGCTCAAGGACACCATCAATACCATGGTGGACCAGCTCAACTCCTTTGCCTCCGAGGTGACCCGCGTCGCCCGCGAGGTCGGCACCGAAGGGAAGCTGGGTGGCCAGGCCAGGGTGGCCGGCGTCGGCGGCACTTGGAAGGACCTCACCGACAGCGTCAACAGCATGGCGGGCAACCTGACCGGCCAGGTGCGCAACATCGCCGAGGTCACCACGGCGGTGGCCAATGGCGACCTGTCGAAGAAGATCACGGTCGACGTGCAGGGCGAGATCCTCGAGCTCAAGAACACGATCAACACCATGGTGGACCAGCTCAACTCCTTCGCGTCCGAGGTGACCCGGGTGGCGCGCGAGGTCGGCACGGAAGGGAAGCTGGGCGGGCAGGCGCAGGTGAAGGGCGTGGGCGGCACGTGGAAGGACCTGACCGACAACGTCAACTCGATGGCGAGCAACCTCACGGCGCAGGTCCGCAACATCGCCGAGGTCACGACGGCGGTGGCCACCGGCGACCTGTCCAAGAAGATCACCGTCGATGTCCGGGGGGAGATTCTCGAGCTCAAGGACACCATCAACACCATGGTGGATCAGTTGAGCTCCTTCGCCTCGGAGGTCACCCGGGTGGCCCGCGAGGTCGGCACCGAGGGCAAGCTGGGCGGCCAGGCGCGGGTCGCGGGGGTCGGCGGCACCTGGAAAGACCTCACCGACAGCGTGAACTCGATGGCCGGCAACCTGACCGGCCAGGTGCGCAACATCGCCGACGTGACCACCGCGGTGGCGAACGGCGACCTGTCGAAGAAGATCACCGTGGACGTGAAAGGCGAGATCCTCGAGCTCAAGAACACGATCAACACGATGGTGGACCAGCTCAACTCCTTTGCGTCCGAAGTCACGCGCGTCGCCCGCGAAGTGGGCACCGAGGGCAAGCTCGGCGGCCAGGCGCAGGTGCGCGGCGTCGGCGGCACGTGGAAGGACCTGACCGACAACGTCAACTCGATGGCGGGCAACCTGACCGCGCAGGTCCGCAACATCGCCGACGTGACCACGGCCGTGGCCCGCGGCGAGCTCAACAAGAAGATCACGGTGGACGTGAAGGGGGAGATTCTCGAGCTCAAGAACACCATCAACACCATGGTGGACCAGCTCAACTCCTTCGCGTCCGAGGTGACCCGGGTGGCGCGCGAGGTCGGCACCGAAGGGAAGCTGGGCGGCCAGGCGCAGGTCACCGGCGTGGCCGGCGTGTGGAAGGACCTGACCGACAACGTCAACTCGATGGCGGGGAACCTGACCGCGCAGGTCCGCAACATCGCCCAGGTTACGACGGCGGTGGCCACCGGCGACCTGTCGAAGAAGATCACCGTGGATGTTCGCGGCGAGATCCTCGAGCTCAAGGACACCATCAACACCATGGTGGACCAGCTCAACTCCTTCGCGTCCGAAGTGACGCGGGTGGCGCGCGAGGTCGGCACCGAGGGCAAGCTGGGGGGCCAGGCCTACGTGAAGGGCGTGGCGGGGACCTGGAAGGACCTGACCGACAACGTCAATTCGATGGCGGGCAATCTGACGGCCCAGGTGCGCAACATCGCCGACGTGACCACGGCCGTGGCCCGCGGCGAGCTCAACAAGAAGATCACGGTGGACGTGCAGGGGGAGATCCTGGAGCTCAAGAACACCGTCAACACGATGGTGGACCAGCTCAACTCCTTCGCCTCGGAGGTGACCCGTGTCGCCCGCGAAGTGGGCACCGAGGGGAAGCTGGGTGGCCAGGCGCAGGTGGTCGGCGTGGCCGGCGTGTGGAAGGACCTGACCGACAACGTGAACTGGATGGCCAGCAACCTCACCAGCCAGGTGCGCGGCATCGCCAAGGTGGTCACGGCGGTGGCCAACGGCGACCTGAAGCAGGAGCTGCGGGTGGAGGTGAAGGGCGAGATCGCCACCCTGGCCGATACCATCAACGGCATGACCAACACGCTGGCCACCTTCGCCGAACAGGTCACCAACGTGGCGCGCGAGGTGGGCGTGGAGGGGAAGCTCGGCGGCCAGGCCCGCGTGCCGGGCGCCGCGGGCGTGTGGCGCGACCTCACGGCCAACGTGAACCAGCTCGCGGCCAACCTG
>DASSBA010000056.1:0-2414 GCA_035699205.1 Gemmatimonadales bacterium | reverse complement strand
TCCTGCACCAGCAGGTCGGCGAAGCGCTTGGGACGGTAGCGGCGTGCGAGTGCGATGGTCATGGGCGGAGGGAAAAGAAAAGTGCCTCAGGCTCCCCGAAGCGACACCGGGCATCGCTTAGCGCTGCTACCGGCGAGGTCCTGACGCGGTTCACGCGCCGGCGCCCTTCGGACCTGAGGCACCCGCAATATATACCCTGGGCCGCCCGGATGGAACTCTCTATCTGGGCCCGGCGGCCGGCAGATTGGAGCTGTACATGTCCACGGCGTACCGCCAGCTCCCGTCGGGCTGGCGGCGCAGAATCTCCAGGAACTTCCCCTCGTCGTGAAGCGGCGCGCCGCCCTTGGCCTTGGGCGTCCCGTCGAGGGTGTAGTGCCCGCGGGTGTAGGCCAGGTCGTCCCGGCCCTCCACCTCGTCGGAGACCAGGGTGAACCTGGCCTGATAGGCATCGAAGAACCCGCCCCAGAACTTCTGGATGGCCTCGCGACCCTCGACCGGAGGCGAGTTCGGGGGCAGCAGGCGGGCGTCCGCCAGGTAGACGGCGGCCACGGCCGCCGCATCGCCGGCGTTCGCCGCGGCGGTGAATGCCGAATCGTTGGCGCGAATCGCCGCGAGGTCAGCCGCTGCCAGCGGCCGCGCCTCACCGCCGCCGCCGGCGGCGTCGGGGGTGCCCGGCGCGGGGCGGCAGCCCGGCAGGAGCATCATGGCCAGCAGGAGCGGCGAGACGGCGCGGAGCGGACGGGGCATGGGACCTCCGGCGGTGGCGGGGGAGGACGGTCGCGATGGTCACCCGAGAATGGTCCGCTGCCGCTGCTGCATCCGGCGCAGCTCCCAGGTCTCGGCGACGACGCCGCCCAGCAGGAACACGATCGCGGTGTAATAGATCCAGAGCACGAACAGCACGGCGGCGCCGATGTTGGCGTCGCCGGCGGCGCCCTGCACCGAGGCGAAGTGCGCCAGGTACAGTCCGTAGAGCCGCTTGGCCACCTCGAACAGGATGGCCGTAAAGGTGGAGGCGAGGAGCGCCGTGCGCCAGCGGAGCCGGCGGACGGAGGCATAGCGGTAGGTCACGTAGAACAGCGACACCGAGAAGGCGAAGGCCAGCAGCTCGCCGAGCAGCCGGCCCGCGGTCGAGAAGAAAAACGCGAGCTGCGGGATCACCCGCTCCGACCCGCGCGCCCACGCGATGGTGATGACCGTGCTGAGGATGGTGTTGGCGAGGAACAGGACCACCGTGGCCACGACCATGGCCGAGTCGCGCAGCTTTGCCGCCAGCCAGTTGAGCAGGAAGTTGCGCCGCGGCGCGGGGCGGGCGGACACGTCGTACACGTCGTTGAGCGCCGTCCGGACCCCCGCGAACAGCCGGGTGCTGAACCAGATGAACGCGGGAAGGGCATACAGCGAGATCTGGCCGCGATTCTGGGCGACGCCGACCAGCAGGCGCTGCACCAGGGCGAACGCCTGCGAGCTGTGGGGGGGAAAGAAGCGGTCGAAGAGCTCCCGGGGATCCACGGCGGGGCCGCCCGCGACCGCCTGCGCCAGGTGGGTCAGGCCGATCAGGACGAGCAGGACGAACGGCACCGCCGCGAGCAGCGCGTCGAAGGTGAGCGCGCTCGCGAGGAACGGGATGTTGTTTTCGTCGGCGGCCTGCAGGGTGCGGCGAAGAAAGCCGGCGGGAGTCCGGTGCCACCCGCCGGGCCGGACGCGCTTCAGGCGAGCGGCTCCTCGTAGTCGCCGACCGCGCGGCGGCGGGCCCGCGCCTCGGCGAGCCGGCGCTCGAGCTCTTCGCGGGCCGAGCCGCCGGAGGTCCGCGGCCGGATCGGCGGGGCGTCCTCCGACTCGTCGAGCTCGTCGTCCTCGGCGGCCAGCTCCTCGAGCGCCTCCTTGCCGCTGCCGAACTGCTGGGCGATCTCGTCCAGCTTCTCCTCGGTCATGGCGCGCAGCTTCCACAGCTTGCGCTGGAGGACGCGGCGGGTTTCCTCGCCGCTCCGGGGCGCGTACAGCAGCGCCAGCCCGGCGCCCAGCACCGCACCCCAGAACAGCCACTTGGCGGACGGATCGCCGCCGCGCTCGACGTAGACGACCTCCCTGCCCTTCGCGTGACGTGCCATCGGCTCCTCCTATTCCCCGGCGTCGGGATCGTCGGCCGCGGCCACCAGCGCGGGCCTGAGCGCCGCGTGGTGCTGCATCGGGGCCTGGACGAAACGGTTGATGTCCTTCTCGGTCCCGTTCACGTTGAGCTGCTCGAACAGGAAGCCGAAGGTGCGCTCGAGGTCCGCCGCGATGGCGGCGCGGACATCCTCGCTCAGCGACCAGAGCTCGCGCTTGAAGGGCCCGATGGCCTTCTTCCGCGACTTGTAGTAGAACTGCTCCGCGGTGTCCCCGCTCTTCCGCTCGCCGGCCGCGTTCTCGTC
>DASSBA010000055.1:0-8068 GCA_035699205.1 Gemmatimonadales bacterium | reverse complement strand
GCCAGCATCGCCAGCCGCGTCGCCGAGGGCGACCTGAGCATGGCGGTGGGTGCGGACGCACAGGCCGGCGACCTGCTCAGCAGCTCGCTCGCCGCGATGCTCGAGAAGCTGCGGGACCTGGTCGGCACCATCCGGCAGCACGCGCACGAGGCGGCGGCGATGTCGCAGGAGATCGCGGCCTCCACCCAGGAGATGAGCGCGTCCACCGAGGAGGTGGCGAGCACCACCGGCGACCTGACCGAGCGCGCCAACCAGCAGGCCGTGGTCGTCCGGGCGGCGGCCGAGGACGCGAGCAGGATCCTCGGCATCGCGCAGGAGCTCGCGGCGGGCGCGGTGCAGGCCGCGGAGCGGAACGCGGCGCTCGCGCGGCTGGCCCGATCGCACCGCGAGCGGCTGGACGCGAGCACGGCCGAGCTGACCCGGCTGGCGGAGGAGGTGGAGCAGGCCGCCACCGAGGCCGACGCGCTGACCGCGGCGTCCGAGGAGATCGAGAAGTTCGTCGCCCAGACCAAGGCGATCGCCAAGCAGACGCACATGCTGGCCCTCAACGCCTCGATCGAGGCGGCCCGCGCGGGCGAGGAGGGCAAGGGGTTCAGCGTGGTCGCCGAGGAGGTGCGCAAGCTGGCCGGCCAGGCGGCACGCTCCGCGGGGACCACCAGCGAGACGGTTCAACTGGTGGTCGAGCGGGTGCGGACGGCGCGCGAGCGCCTGCTCCGGCTGGGCCAGGGCGGGCTCGCGGCCAAGGACGCCGCGCACGAGGCCGCGGAGGGCCTGCTCAACGTGGCCGCCGACGCGGATGCGAACGACGTGTGGACCCGCCGCATCTCCGACTCCGCCGGCGAGGTGCGCGGGCTCATCGAGGGGATCGCGGGCCGGATGCGCGAGGTGTCGGCCGGCACCGAGGACTACGCGGCCGCCGCCGAGGAGATCGCCGCCGCCGCGGAGCAGCTCAACGCGTCCACCGAGGAGATCTCGACCTCGGCCTCGCACCTGGCCGACGCCGCCGAGCGGCTGACGGGAGCGGTGGGCGGGTTCAGGCTCGCGTGAGCAGCGCGATCCTGCTGCTCCGGAACGCGGAGCTGTACGACCCGGCGCCGCGCGGGCGCAGCCACCTGCTGGTCGCGGGCGAACGGCTGGTCTGGGTAGGCCGCGACGTGCCGGCACTCGATCCGGCGCTCGAAGTCGAGGAGGTGGATCTCGGCGGGCGGCGGGTGATCCCGGGGCTCGTCGACGGGCACGTACACCTGACCGGCGGCGGCGGGGAGGCGGGGCCGGAGACGCGGGTGCCGCCCGTCGCGCTTTCGGGACTCACCCTGAGCGGCGTCACCACGGCCGTCGGCGTGCTCGGCACCGACGATACCGTGCGCACCACCGCCGAGCTGGTGACGGCGGCACGCGGGCTCGTGGCGCAGGGCCTCAGCGCCTGGTGCCACACCGGCGGCTATCACGTCCCTCCCACCACGGCCACCGGCAGCATCCGCCTCGACATCGTGCTCATCGACCTCGTCCTCGGCGTGGGGGAGCTCGCGATCAGCGACCACCGCTCCAGCCAGCCGACGCTCGACGAGCTGCTCCGCATCGCGGGCGACGCGCACGTGGGCGGGCTCATGAGCGGCAAGGCCGGGATCGTGCACCTGCACGTGGGCGACGGGCCGCGCGGGCTCGAGCTGGTGCGCCAGGCGCTGGACCGGAGCGAGCTGCCGCCGGCGGTGTTCAACCCCACGCACGTGAACCGCCGGCGGGCGCTGTTCGACGAGGCGATGGCGCTGGCCGGGCGGGGCTGCACGATCGACATCACGGCGTTTCCGGTGGCGGAAGCGGAGGACGCGTGGCCGGCCGACGTGGCGCTGGTGCGCTACCTGGACGCGGGGCTGGACCCGTCGCGGGTCACCGTCAGCTCGGACGGCGGAGGGTGCCTGCCGGCGTTCGACGCGGAAGGGCGGGTGACCGGGATGGAGGTCGGCAGCCCTGGGGCCGCGGTGGAGACGCTCCGGACGCTGCTGGCGCGCGGGCAGCCGCTCGAGCGGGTGCTGCCCGCGTTCACGGCCAACCCGGCGCGGGTGCTGCGGCTCCTGCGGAAAGGGCGGCTCGAGCGGGGCGCCGACGCCGATCTGGTAGTGCTGGACGGCAGCGGCGGCATCTCGGAGGTCATGGCGCGGGGGCGGTGGCACGTACGCGGCGGGCGGGCGGTGGTGCGGGGAGTGTTCGAGGCGGACGCGGCGGCGGAAACTGCGCCAGGGGTGTAGATCACTGCCGTATTCACCACAGAGGCACGGAGGGCACGGAGGAACACAGAGGGACTCGGGAACGGAACGCATCGGGACGCGGAGCCAACACCAAATTTGTTGGTGTTGTCCGGGCCCAAGGGAACTTTCCTGATCGGGATCCCTCCGTGTTCCTCTGTGCCCTCTGTGCCTCTGTGGTGAATACAGCAATGCTGCCCGCCCGGCGAACCGAGGCGAGCCGGATGCGGAGGCCGCGCCCGGCGGTGTATCTTGGGCAGCGCGAACCACTCGAAGGCCGGCGATGTACCCGCCGGCCATACTCTTGGGCCGGAGGGCGCTCGTGGCGGACGGCCGCGGCTACATCATCCCGGTGGGCGGCGCGGAAGAGAAGATCGGCGACATCACGATCCTCCGGCGGTTCGTCACGCTGTGCGGGCCGGACGCGAGCATCGCGATCATTCCAACCGCATCCGAGCTGAGCGAGACGGGGGCGCGCTACGAGGCGCTGTTCCGCGAGCTCGGCGCCGTGGAGGCCCGCACGCTCCCGATCCAGAGCCGGGCGGACGCGGCCAACCAGGAACTGGTGGGGATGCTGGACGAGGTAGACGGGGTCTTCCTCACCGGCGGCAACCAGCTCCGGCTGAGCACGATGATCGGCGGGACGCCGGTGGCCAAGGCGCTCCGGCTCCGGAACGCCGACGGGCTCCACATCGCCGGCACCTCGGCGGGCGCGGCGTTCCTGTGCGAGCACATGATCGCGTTCGGCCGGGAGGGGGCGTCGCCGCGGGCCAAGAGCGTGACGCTCGCGCCGGGGCTCGGGCTCACCAACCGGATCATCATCGACCAGCACTTCCGCCAGCGCGACCGGCTGGGCCGGCTGCTGACGGCGCTGGCCTACAATCCGTTCGCCATCGGGATCGGACTGGACGAGAACACGGCCGGCTTCATCGCGCCCGACGAGACGATGGAGGTGGTGGGAAGCGGCGCGCTCACGATCGTGGACGCGGCGGAGCTCGAGTTCTCGTCCATGGCGCGGGTGCGGAAGAACGATCCCGTGTGCCTCATCGGGCTGAGGCTGCATATCCTGGATCTCGGTGCGACCTTCAATCTCCATACGCGCGTGGCGGCGGCCGCGCCGGAGATCGCGCGGCGCATATAGACCTTTGCCGTGTTCACCACAGAGGCACAGAGGGCGCGGAGGCACACAGAGGGACTGGGAAACGGAGCCCATCGGGAAGCGGAGCCACCACCAAGTTGTTGGTGTTGTCCGGGTCCAAGGTGCCTTTCCTGACCGGGAGCCCTCTGTGCCTCTGTGGTGAACATGGCCCGGCGGGCACGATGCCAGATGAGGAACCACGATGCAGATACTTGACCGGGCCGTCTACGTCGGCCCCAGCCTGTATGCCCACTTCCCGGTCATCCGGCTCGACGTGGACCTCGGCCCGCTGGAGCAGTGGCCCTCGGGGAAGCTGGGGCCGGCGTTCACCGACCGGCTGATCGCGGCGCTGCCGGGGCTGCACGAGCACGGCTGCTCCTATGGCGAGCCGGGCGGGTTCATCCGCCGGCTCACCGAGGAGGATGGCACCTGGATGGGCCACATCCTCGAGCACGTCGCCATCGAGCTGCAGAACGTGGCGGGCGAGTCGGTGACGTTCGGCAAGACGCGCGGCGCGGGCGACGAAGGCCGCTACCACGTGATCTACCAGTACGAGCAGGAGGACGTGGGACTCGAGGCCGGACGCCTGGGCCTCATGCTGCTGCACTCGCTCCTGCCGCCCGAGCTCCGCCCGGAGGGCGCCGTCCCAGGCGACTTCGACTTCGCCGCCGAGCGCGACGAGTTCATCCGCTTCGCGCAGCGCCGGGCGCTGGGCCCGAGCACGGCGGCGCTGGTCCGGGCGGCGGAAGACCGGCGGATCCCCTGGATCCGGCTCAACGAGCAGAGCCTCATCCAGCTGGGCCACGGGCGGTTCCAACAGCGGGTCCAGGCCACGGTCACCAGCCGCACTTCGCACATCGCCGTCGAGCTCGCCTCCGACAAGGAGGAGACCAACCGCATCCTGGCCCACCTGGGTCTCCCGGTACCGCGTCAGCGGCTGGTGCAGCGGGCGGACGACGCCGTGGCGGCGGCCGAGCGCGTGGGCTACCCGGTGGTGGTCAAGCCGTTCAACGCCAACCACGGCCGGGGCATCTCCATCCACCTCACCACCGAAGAGCAGGTGCGCACGGCATTCGAGGTGGCGCGGGAGCACAGCCGGAGCGTCATCATCGAGAGCTTCATCACCGGCGAGGACCACCGGATGCTGGTGATCAACGGCGAGCTGGCGGCGGTCTCCCGGCGCGTCCCCGGCCACGTGGTGGGCGACGGGGTGCACACGATCGAGGAGCTGGTGGACGAGGTGAATCTCGACCCGCGCCGCGGGATCGGGCACGAGAAGGTGCTCACGCGCCTGGTCTTCGATCACCAGGCGGAAGCGATGCTGACACGGAGAGGGTACACGACGGAGACCGTGCCCCCGGCGGGCGAGCGCGTCTTTCTCCGCTCGACCGGCAACCTCTCCACCGGCGGCACCGCCACCGACATGACCGACCTGGTGCACCCGGACAACGCCGAGATGGCGGTGCGCGCGGTCAAGGCGATCGGGCTCGACGTGGGCGGCGTGGATTTTCTCACCACCGACATCACCGAATCGTACAAGGAGATCGGCGGCGCGATCTGCGAGATCAACGCGGCCCCGGGGTTCCGGATGCACATGGCGCCGAGCGAGGGGCGCGCGCGCGACGTGGCGGGGCCGGTGCTCGACATGCTCTTCCCGCCGGGCATGCCGAGCCGGATCCCGATCGCGGCCGTCACCGGCACCAACGGGAAGACCACGACGGCGCGGATGCTGGCCCACATCCAGAAGCTGGCCGGCCACCACGTGGGGCTCACCAGCACCGACGGCGTATACATCGACGGCCAGCGCACGGTGGCGGGCGACATGACCGGCCCGGTGGCAACGCGCATGGTGCTGAGCGACCCCAACGTGGACGTGGCGGTGCTGGAGGTGGCCCGCGGAGGCTTGCTGCGCGCCGGGATGGGCGTGCGCCACTGCGACGTGGGCGCGGTGCTCAACGTCAAGTCCGACCACCTGGGCCTCCGCGGCATCGGGACGCTCGAGGAGCTGGCCGCGGTCAAGCGGATCGTGGTGGAGGTGGCGCGCGACGCCGCCATCCTCAACGCCGACGACCCGCTCTGCCTCAAGATGGCCGACTACACCTCGGCCAAGCACCTCTGCTACGTGACGATGGACCCGACCCACGCGCTGGTGGGCGAGCACATCCGGGCCGGCGGGCGCGGGGTGGTGCTCGAGTCGGGGATCAAGGGGCAGATGATCACCATCTACGACCACGGCGCCCACATCCCCCTGCTCTGGACCCACCTCATCCCCGCCACGCTCGAAGGGCGCGCGCTGCACAACGTGCAGAACGCGATGTTCGCGGCGGCGATGGCGTTCAGCATGGGGCTCAAGCTGGAGGACATCCGGCACGGGCTCCGCACGTTCGACACCACGTTTTTCCAGGCGCCGGGCCGGATGAACATCTTCGATGAGCACCCGTTCAAGGTCATCCTCGACTACGGCCACAACCCGGCGGCGGTCGAGGTGATGTGCCAACTGGTCGGCCGGCTCGACGTGGCCGGACGGCGGATCTGCGTGCTGTCGGCGCCGGGCGACCGGCGGGACCAGGACATCGCCGAGGTGGGTCGGATCGCGGCGGGGCACTTCGACCGCTACATCTGCCGCCGGGACGACACGCTCCGCGGCCGCAAGCCCGACGAGGTGCCGCACCTGCTCAGGGACGCGCTGCTCGGCGCCGGCGTCACGGCCGAGCAGGTGCTGGTCATCCCGGACGAGCAGGCGGCCACCGACGCGGCGCTGCGGGAAGCGGAGGCGGGCGACCTGGTGCTCATCTTCGCCGACGGGATCACCCGCACGTGGAAGCAGGTGATCCAGTTCCGGCCGGAGGCGCCCGCGCGCCTGGCCGAGCGGCCGCGGGTGTCCCGCCCCGAACCGGCCGTCATGCCGGTGACGGCGCCACCGGGCGAGGAGAGCCGCCGCGAGTTCGTGCGCGACGTGCGCGGCGTGTGGCTCCCGCGCGAGGAAGTCGCGGACTGATCGTCGCCGACTCCCGCCGGCTCACCGGACCGTCCCTGCTGCTCGACCGGCCGGGCGCCATCCTCGAGGTCCGGCTGGACGACGCCGTGCGCGACGGAGCGGTGGCCGCCTGGCGCGCGGCGGCGCGGCGGCTGCTCGACGCCGTGGGCTGGCCGGGCGAGTCGCTGGCGACGCGGGCGTTCGCGGGCGGCGTGAGCCTGGCGCTCACGGCGCCGGTGGACGCGCTCTACGCCGCCACGGAGCTCAACGAGGCGGCGTGGGAGGCGGCGGCAGCCGCGCTCGAGGGGCGGGCCGCGCCCGACCTGGCGGCGGCGGCGGAGTTGCTCGGGAAAGCGATCGCCGAGGAGCGCGACCCCGCCCTCCTCGCCCTGCACGACGCCGCCCGCTCGCACGGCGTCACCTTCCTGGCCGGCGAGGAGCTCGTCTCGGTGGGCACCGGGACGGGCGCCACCATCTGGCCCGCCGCCGCGCTGCCGGCGCCCGCTACGGTGGACTGGGCCCGGGTGCACGACGTCCCGGTCGCGCTCGTCACCGGCTCCAACGGCAAGACCACCGTGGTGCGCATGCTGGCCGCCATCCTGGCGGAGGCGGGCCGCGCCTCCGGGGCCACCTCCACAGACGGCGTGAGCGTGCGCGGCGTGCCCATCGCCGAGGGCGACTACTCGGGCCCGAGCGGGGCGCGGCTACTGCTCCGCCAGTCCGACGTGGAGGCCGCGGTGCTCGAGACGGCGCGCGGCGGAATACTGCGGCGCGGGCTGCCGGTGGATCGGGCCGACGTCGCGGTAGTAACCAACGTGGCCGACGACCATCTCGGCGAATTCGGGATCCAGGACGTCGGCGCGCTGGCCGAGGTGAAGCTGCTGGTGGCGCGCGCGGTCCGGCCCGGCGGCGCGGTGGTGCTCAACGCGGACGATGCACTGCTGCGGGAGCGCGCCCACGGCGTGCGCATGCCGATCGTCTGGTTCTCGCTCCGCCCGGCGCTGCCGGAGCTGGCGGCTCACCTGGCCGCGGGCGGGCGAGCGGCGGTCTGCGACGGCGGGCAGCTCGTCCTGGCGGAGGGGAGCACACGCACGCCGGTGGTGCCGGTGGACGAGCTGCCGGCGGCGGCGGGCGGCGCCGCGCGCCACAACGTGGCCAATGCGCTCGCCGCGCTCGCCGCCGCCGCCGTGCTCGGGGTGCCACCGGAGGTCCTCGCCCGGGCGCTCAGAGGGTTCGGCCGCGCGGGAAACGACAACGTCGGCCGGGCCAACCTGTTCGAGCTGGGCGGCGTGGGGGTGATCGTGGACTACGCGCACAACCCGCATGGCATGGCCGCCCTCGCGGCGATGGTGATGGCACTTCCCGCGAGACGCCGGCTCGTGCTGCTGGGACAGGCCGGCGACCGCTCGGACGAAGCGATCCGCGCGCTTGCCCGCGAGGCGCTCGCGCTGCGGCCGGACCGCGTGGTGCTGAAGGAGCTGGAGCGCTACCTCCGCGGCCGCCTCCCCGGCGAAGTTCCGGGGCTCATGGCGGACGAGCTGATCCGGCTCGGCGTGCCTGCCGAGTCGCTGAGCCGTCCGGGCACCGAGCTGGCGGCGGTGCGGGATGCGCTGGCGTGGGCGCGGCCGGGGGATCTGCTGGTGCTCACGGTTCATCAGGACCGGCCGGTGGTGCTGGAGTTGATCGAGCGGCTGCGGGCGCGGGGGTGGC
>DASSBA010000054.1:0-2858 GCA_035699205.1 Gemmatimonadales bacterium | reverse complement strand
GGCCACCCCGCGCGCGATGTCGGCCTGCACCCGGAAGACGTCGCTGAGCGGTGCCTCCAGCGGCTCCTGCCACCGTGTGGTCGGTGCACCGCGGGGGTGTGCCTCCACCAGCTCGGTGCTCACCGTCACCCAGCCCGAGTCTCCGGCCCGGCCCTCCCGCCGCACCTTGCCCACCAGCAGGTAGCGGGCGCCGAGCTCGCGGGCGATTTCCTGCGGCGACTTCGCGGTGTGCCGGTACTGTCCGGAGCTCGTCCCGGCGATCACCTGGAGCCCCGGCAGCGCGGCGAGCTTGCCGCGCACGGCGTCGCTCACCCCGTCGGCAAAGTACGCCTCGGTCGAGTCGCCCACGCTCTCGAAGGGGAGCACCGCGAGGAGCTTGGGGCCGGTGGTGGCGCCGCCCCTGCCTCCGCCGTCGAACCGGAGCCAGGCGAAGAGCACGCCGAGCCCGAGGATGAATCCGAGCCCTAGCACGGCGACGCCCATCGGCAGGCGCCGGCGCCGGAGGCTTTTCGTGGGCAGAGGGGACGCCGTGGATTCCGGCGGAGCCGGTGCCGCCGTCGGCGCGGTACCCGTCCGGGCGCCGGCCAGCGCCTCGGCGAACTCGGCGGCGGTCTGGAAGCGATCGACCGGCTCTCGCGCCAGCGCTCGCGTCACCGCTTGCTCCACGTCCGCGGGCACGCCGGCGCGGAGCAGGCTGACCGGCGGCGGGCCCTCGACGAAGCGCCGGGCAATCACGGCCTGTGGCGTGCGGCCGGAGAACGGGGGCTCGCCCGTGAGCAGCTCGAAGAGGACGCACCCCAGGGAGTAGATGTCGCTGCGGCCGTCGAGCGTGTGGGCGCCCGCGCCCTGCTCCGGGCTCATGTAGGCCGGAGTGCCCACCGTGAGGCCGGTTCCGGTCAGCCGCTCGCCGCCGGCCGCCTCGAGCGCCTGGGCGATGCCGAAGTCGGCGACCCGTGCATGGCCGCCCGACAGCAGGATGTTCTCGGGCTTGATGTCGCGGTGCACCACTCCGTGGCGATGGGCGCAGTCGAGGGCGTCGGCCGCCTCCCCCGTCAGGCGGAGCGCCTCCTCCAACGGCAACGCCCCCGTGCGCTCGAGCCTCCCGCGCAGCGACTCGCCTTCGACATAGGGCATGGTGTACCAGAGCCAGCTCTGGGCCTCGCCCGAATCCAGCACGGGAAGGATGTGTGGGTGCTCCAGCCGGGCGGCGGTCTCGATCTCGCGCCGGAAGCGCTCGGGACCCAAGCCAACGGCGAGTGCGGGGTCCAGCACCTTGAGCGCCACGAGCCGATGGTGGCGGAGATCCTGCGCAAGGTACACCGTGGCCATCCCGCCGCGGCCGAGTTCGTGCTCGATCGTGAAGTGGTGGCGGAGGGCGTCCGCGAGCGAGGCGGGAGGTGCGGTCACCGGATATGACATCCCGGGGGCGGGTACGCCGAATGTGGGGACCGGCCCCGAGCGACGCATGGGAAGATTCGCCCCACGGACTCCCTGGTCGGCGGCGATCACTTGCCTCCCGCGCCGCCCCGATGCAGACTGGATCACCGGCTCCCGATGCCTACCAACAAGGACCTCAAGCACCTCGTCCGCGGGCGCATGCAGAAGCCAGCCGCGGCTGCTTCCCCGAAATCCGCCCCGTCCGCCGCTCCCGATTACGCGAAGCTCGCCGGCCGGAGCGACGCCGTGCTCGAGGAAAAGACCGGCTGCACCTGGGAGCGCTGGGTCAGAGCGCTGGATCACGCGCAGGCGTATACCTGGTCCCACCGGGACATCGCGAAGCACGTGCAGGAGATGTACGGGATCCCTGGCTGGTGGGCCCAGGCCGTCACGGTGGGCTACGAGCGTATCAAGGGCCTGCGTGCGGCCGGGCAGCGGCGGGACGGCTCGTTCGAGGCCAGCAAGAGCCGCACGTTCGCGGTGCCCCTCGTCCGGCTGTACCGCGCCTTCCACGACGCCCGTACCCGCTCCCGGTGGCTCCCGGGCGTGGCGCTGACGGTCCGGACCGCCACGCGAGGGAAGTCCATGCGGATCACCTGGCCGGACCGGACGTCGGTCGCGGTAGAGTTCACCCGCAAGGGGCCGGCGAAGAGCCAGGTCGCGGTGCAGCACGGCAGGCTGCCGGATCGCGCCGCGGCCGCGCGGGTGAAGCGGTACTGGGCCGAACGGCTGGACGCGCTGAAGGAGGTCCTGACGCCCGGGTAGGCGGCCGGTGCCGAGGCGTGAATTCACCACGGAAGCGCGGAGGACAAGGAAGGGCCACGGAACACCACCGCCGAATGCTGCCATGCGGAGTGTCGGTGTCGCTTCCGAGCCTTCCGTGCTTCCGTGGTGAATCGACCGCGGGTGTCAACCGAAGTACTCGAATCCCCTTAGAAGCCCGTCTCGGTCGGCACCTCGTAGAACCGCAACTGCGCGAGCTTCAGTCCTTCGTTGTCGTACGACCAGTAGTACGAGAGCAGATCGTTGCCGAACAGCGGGATCTGGTCGACGCTCGTGCACACGTCGTCCGCCGTGCCGAGGACGAGGTCGCCGCCGGCGTCCCAGGCCGTGCAGTAATCGACGAAGAGAAGATCCTTCGACACGTTCGTGAACTTGGCCACTCCGCTCTTCGTCCGCTCGAGCGTGATCGGCTCGACGCCGCCGGCGAACTCCGCCGCGCACCAGGTGCCGGTCGCGTCCTCGTAACACGATTGCATGGTGGCCTTGCCGCCTGGCTTGCCCAGGGCTCTGACGTAGACCGAGTACGCGGTGGTCCCGTCGCCATCGGGATCGGGGTTGGGCAACTGGAACGCCGCCGCGCCGTCGGTGCCGTTCGCGTCGAGCACGCCGAAATCGCCCTCGATCAGGTTGATGCGGGT
>DASSBA010000053.1:0-1370 GCA_035699205.1 Gemmatimonadales bacterium | reverse complement strand
GAGCTGGAAGTTGACGCCCTGAAAGCTCCCGATGACCCGCCCGAACTGCTTGCGCACCCCCGCGTAGCGGAGCGCCTCGTCGTAGGCGCCCTCGGCGATCCCGAGCGAGAGCGCCGCGATGCCGATGCGGCCGGCATCCAGGGTCTTGAGGAAGTTGATGAACCCGTAGCCCAGTTGACCCAGGACGTTCTCCCTGGGCACCACCGCGTCCTCGAAGATGAGCTCGCGCGTGTCGCTCGCGCGCCAGCCCATCTTGTCCTCCTTCTTTCCCGCCCGCACGCCCGGCGTCTTGGGGAGGTCCTGGGCCTGGCCCACGCCGAGCGCGCGCGCGGTGTCCAGGTCCACGGTGTCCTTGGTGACGATGACGCTGGTGCTCCCCTTGTTCCCGCGGCCGGGCTCCGTCCGCGCCGTCACCGAGAAGATCTCGCCGACGCCGGCGTGGGTGATGAAGATCTTGGAGCCGTTGAGCAGGTAGTGGTCGCCCTTGTCCACGGCCGTGGTGGCGGTGCCGCCCGCGTCGCTGCCGGCGCCGGGCTCGGTCAGCCCGAAGCCGCCGAGCACCGTGCCCGACGCAAGCAGCGGGACGTAGCGGCGCTTCTGCTCTTCGGTGCCGAACTCGACGATCGGCGAAGTGCCGAGGTTGGTGTGGGCGCTGATGGTGAGCGCGTGGCTCGCGTCCACCTTGGCCATCTCGTGAATGGTGATGTAATACGAGAGCTGGTCCATCCCGGCGCCGCCCAGCTCCTCGCTCCAGGGCACGCCCAGCAGGCCAAGCTCGCCCATGGCCTTGATGTTTTCCCAGGGAAACGTCGAGGTCCGGTCGAGCTCGCGGGCGACAGGCGCGATCTGCGTCCGGGAGAACTCGCGGACCATCTCCCGGACCTGGTGGTGGTGCTCGGTGAAGTAGAGCGAATCGTCCATGAGCGGGCCGGTGGAGAGGGATGGTCTGGAATATATGCGGGGGTCAGCGGCGCCGGTTGCCCTCCCGCCGCTCGTGCTGCCGGCGCTCGGATTCGGGGGACGGCGCCGGCGCCGCGCCGCGGCGCTCGCCGCTCCGCCGGTCGCCGACTCGCCGGTCGCCGCGACGGAATTCCTGCAGCGCCGTGCGTCCGAGCTCGGTCACGTAGCAGGGGCCGGCCATCAGGTACGCCCCTCCCGCCGGTTCGTCGGCGTGGGCCACGCTGCGGTCGGGCATGTCGATCAGGCCGCGGTGCCGGAGCTCCCTGAGATGGCCGACGAGTGCCTCGAACGTCTGCCGCGCCCGGTCGCCCGCGACGCCCGGACGGAACACCCGTTCGCCGGCGTCGATGCGTTCCAGGATATCGGCGTCGCCCTGGTCCATGGGCCCAAGATAACGGTCGCTGCCCCGG
>DASSBA010000052.1:0-13790 GCA_035699205.1 Gemmatimonadales bacterium | reverse complement strand
AAAAGAGCCGCCCTTCCTGCGCTTCGAGGGTGAATACCGGGATGAAGGAAAGGGTGATGATCAGCAGCGACGCGAAGAGCGCCGGGCCGACCTGCGCCGCCGCGTCGCCGACGACGCGCCAGTGCTCCGGACCGGCCAGCCGCTCGCCCGGATGCGCGCGCTGCCAGGCCTCGAGGTGCTTGTGCGCGTTCTCGATCATCACCACCGCCGCATCCACCATGGCGCCGATGGCGATGGCGATGCCGCCGAGCGACATGATGTTGGCGTTGATCCCCATCCAGCGGATGAGCGCCAGGGCCGCCAGGATGCCGAGCGGGAGCGTCGCGATCGCCACCAGCGCGCTGCGGGCGTGCAGCAGGAACAGCACGCAGACGAGCGCCACGATCAGCGACTCCTCGACCAGCGTGCGGCCGAGCGTCGCAATCGACCGGTGGATCAGATCGGTCCGGTCGTAGGTCGGCACCACCCGTACGCCCGGCGGCAGCGACGGCGCGAGCTCGGCCAGCTTGGCCTTGACCCCCTTGACCACGTCGAGCGCGTTGGCCCCCTCCCGCATGACCACCACGCCGCCGACCGCCTCGCCGCGGCCGTTCCGCTCCGCGATCCCGATGCGGAGGTCCGGGCCGATCGTCACCTGGGCCACGTCACGCACCCGGATCGGACGGCCGCCGGTCCCCGCCCCGACGGCGACATCGGCGATGTCATCCGTCCCCCGGAAATAGCCGAGTCCTCGGATCGCGTAGTCGCTCCCGGCCACCTCGAGCGTCCTGGCCCCCACGTCCTGGTTGGCGCCCCGGACCGCCTCGGCGATCTGCCGGGCCGTGACGCCGAACGCCTGCAGGCGCGCCGGGTCCAGCAGCACCTGGTACTGGCGCACGAAGCCGCCGATGCTCGCCACCTCGGCCACGCCCGGCAGCCCCTGGAGCGCGTACCGCACCTGGAAGTCCTGGATCGTCCGGAGCCGCGCGGGGTCGTAGCCGGCGCCCTCGACGGCGTACTGGAACACCCATCCGACGCCGGTCGCATCCGGACCCAGCTCGGACCTGGCCTTTGCCGGCAGCTTCGACTGCACGGAGTTCAGCCGTTCGAGCACGCGCGAGCGGGCCCAGTAGAGATCGGTGCCGTCCTGGAAGATCACGTACACGAAGCTGGTGCTGAACATCGACTGCCCCCGCACCACCTTCGTGTTCGGCACGCCGAGCATCGCGGTCACCAGCGGGTAGGTGACCTGGTCCTCCACCACCTGCGGCGCCTGGCCCGGGAATTCCGTGTACACGATGACCTGCACGTCCGAGAGATCCGGGATGGCGTCCACCGGCATCGAGCGGACGTACAGGCTGCCGGCCACCAGCAGCGCCAGCGCGAACGCCGCCACCAGCCCGCGGCGGGAGAGCGACCAGGTGATCAACTTCGCGATCATCGCCTGTTCCCCCCCGGCTGCGTGTCGAGCCCCATGCCCATCCGCAGCATGAGCCCCTGCATCGCGGCGCCCAGGTTCGACTCGGAGTCGAACAGGTAGGTCGCCGACGCGATCACCTCGTCGCCAGGCTCGAGGCCCCGGACGATCTCGACGAGCGAGTCGGTCCTGACGCCCACCCGGACGGCGCGCGGTACGAACCGCCCGTCCCCCCGGTTGACGAACACCAGATTCTGCGTGCCGGTCGGCAGGACCGACTGCGTCGGCACCGTCAAGGCGCTGGCCGTGGCCGGGCGGATCAGCGCCGTCGCATACATGCCCGGCCGCAGCTTGCCGTCCCGGTTCACCACCTCGGCCCGCGCCGTGAGGGTGCGGGTCTTCTCGTCTACCGTAGGGTGGATGAAGGTGATGCGGCCCTCGTAGGTCCTGCCAGGCAGGGCGTCCACGGTCATCGCGACCGGCGCGCCGATCCGGATCGAGCGCGCGTCCATCTCGTAGACCGCGAGGTCAACCCACAGCACGCCCCGGTTGGCGATCAGGAACAGATTGTCGCCCGCCTGTACCGCCTGCCCCTCCGTCACCAGCTTCTCGGCGATCTCGCCGGTCATCGGTGCCCGGAGCACGATCGTGCGCCTGGCCCTGCCCGTCCGCGCCAGCGAGTCGATCTGGTCCTCGGGGATGTTCCAGAGGTCGAGCCGGCGCCGGGCGGCGGCGGTGAGCGACGTATCGCCGAGCCGCCGCGCCGAGAGATATTCCTCCTGCGCGCTGACCAGTTCCGGCGAGTAGAGCGCGAGGAGCGGATCGCCCTTCCGGACGGGCATGCCGGTGTAGTCGGCATCCAGCCGCTCGACCCAGCCCATCACGCGCGCGTTCACGTACTGGCGGCGCGGCTCCGCGTAGGCGAGGGTGCCCACCACGCGGATCTCTCTCCCGAGCGGGCGGACGGCGGCTCGGGCAAAGCTGATGCCCAGCCGGCCGGCCGCGGTCCGGTCGACCGGCACGGCGGTGCCGGCGGCGCTGTCCGCGGGCCCGCGCTCCATGCCCTCTGCCGGCGCCATTCCCGGCATGCCCGCCATGCCGTTCGTGTCGGCGGCGCCGCCGTCGGCCGCACCACCGTGCTTGCCGCAGGCGGTCGCGCCCAACCCGACGCCGAGCGCGAGTGCGGCGATGCAGAGCCGATTCATGGCGTGTCCTCCCGAAGCAGGAGCTGCTCGAGCATGACGAGGTGGGTGAGGTGCTCCGCGGCAACCCTGGCCGCGTCGAGCCGAGCCCGGTACAGCGCGTCTTCGGCCGCGAGGACGTTCAGGAACGGGGCCTGGCCGACGCGATAGCTGCGGAGCACCGCCTCTACGGTGGCCTCGGCCGCGGGAACGACCTGGGTGGTGAGGAGACGGAGGCGCGTCTCGCCGCTGGTGACACCCGCGAGCGCCGTCCGCAGCTCGACATCCAGCGCCGCACGCTCTTCCGCCAGGGCCGCGCGGGCGGCGTCCGCGTCGGCGCGCGCCGCATCGGCCAGACGGTTCTGCTTGCGTCCGGCCCAGAGCGGTACCCGGACGCCCACGAACGCCGAGAAGAAGTCGGAGCCGAGCGGCCGGGCGCCGTAGCGCGTGGTAACGCTGAAGTCGGGCCGCGCCCCGAGCTGCTCCACCCGCGTGGTGTGCTCGGCCGCTTCCAGGGCGGCTTCCCGCGCCGCGACCCGGGGATGCCAGGACAGCGAATCCGGTCCGACGGAACCAGGGATCCCCGGATGACGGCCCAGCGGCACCGCGTCGGGCCGGATCAGCTCGACCGCCAGCTGCTCCGGCCCGGTGACGTTCCGCACTGCGCCGAGCTGCGCGCGCAGCGTCGCCTCCTCCTCGGCCAGCTCGGCGTCATCCGCGTCGAGCCGGGCCACGGCGACGCGCGCCTGCAACGGATCACTCTGCGGCGCGGACGCGATGGCGTACCGGGTCGTGGCGATCTCCACCGCAGCCGCGAGCAGCCCGCGCTGATCCCGAAGGGTGGTTCGGGCGGTCACCACATACCGCAGCCGGTCGTAGAGCTCGGCGACCCGGACGGTGATCCCCCGACGGCGGGCGCCAACGTCGGCCTCGCGCGCGCGGGCCTCCGCGCGGGCGGCCTCCGTCCGGGCGCCGAGCGTACCGGGCCAGGGGAAGTCCTGGGACAGCTCGAGGTCCACCTCGGTGAAGTCGCTCTCGTGGAAGGCAAACCCCGGGAGCGTCAGGTCCATGATCCCGGCGCTCACCATCGGATCGGGGAGCGCGCCGGCCGGACGAACCCGGGCGGCGGCGGCACGCGCCAGCGCGCGGCTCGCATTCAGCGACGGATTGGCCGCGATCGCCTCCTCGGTAATCCGGGCCAGCGTCGTGTCGCTCGGAGGTGGGGCGGGAGCCGGCACGAGAGTGGCCGCGGCGGCCGCTCCACCGGCCTGGCCCGAGCCCGATTGGGCCACGGCGCGGACCTGCGGCAGCACCGCGAGGGCCGCGAGGGCGTGGAGACAATACGAATGCACGTGAACGTCCCTCCCAGGGACTGGAAGCGTTGCAGAACCGTCCCGGGCAGGCCGGGACGGAGCGTGGACGGTGCCGGGTACGGGCGCAGCGGGCCGAGCGCGGGCGCTCAGCCGGTCAGGCGGCCGTCGTCGGTGTCAGGCGCGGGGAGGGTGAAACGGAGGGGCCGGTGAGATGTCGCGGGGCGGCGAAGCGGTGAGGCTCACCGCGGTTGCATGAAGAGCCACGGCGGTTTCGAGACCGCTCGAGAAGCCGGGAATCGCGAGCGGGGCCGGCATGCAGAGCGTGGCCAGCTCACAGCTATGCGTCGTGGCGCCGGCGGCGGTGAAGCCCGAAGTCGGTGCCCGGCCATGCTCGGCCATTCTGCACTCCTGCAGCGCCGCCCGTTCCGAGAGGCCGAAACAGGCGACTGTCCCCAGCACGGGCTGGAGTTGCACGAGGAGCAGGAGCACGGCGAGCACGGACTTCATGGGCGGAATTCTACGGTCCAGTATCCCCGGGAGCAAGCAGCCAGAGCGGATCGGCGATCGGTTGTTCAGGACGTCTCGGCGTCTCATCCGGCTGTCTGGTCCGGCGCTCAACGCCTGCTATTTGATCACGACCCCGGTGACATACAGCATCAGCATGCCGGCCAGGACACCCGCGAAGGCCGCCCAGGGCTGCTGGCGCTCCGCCGCCCCCTTCCAGATCATCTGCCTCCCGATCTGGTAGGCCACCTGGAACACCGCGCCGGCACCGATCGCCAGGAACAGTGCCGAGAGCGGCTGAGAGTAGAGCAGCCCACCGATCCAGGCGCCCGCGATCGCAGGCCCCCCGCCGATCAACGCGAGGAGCCCGAGGGTGCGGAGCGCCGGCCGGTCGCGTGCGATCGGGACGACGATGCCGAGTCCTTCGGTGATGTTCTGGATGATGAACCCGATGACCAGGAAAGTGCCCAGCGCCGCCGCCCCCACCGCGTACGCCGCGCCGATGGCCAGCCCCTCGCCCAGGTTGTGGAGTCCGATGCCCACCGCGATCATCGTCGCGAGGGACATTCGATGGCCAGCCTCGCTCCGGCCAGCGCTCACCTGGTGGCGGCTGACTGCATCCAGGAGCAGAATGGTGCCCACGATCCCGATGCCAACGATGCCGACACCCTGAAACGGAGCGCCCAGCTCGCCGGCGATCTCGAGTGCCTCGGTCGTCGCGTCGATGCCGAGGTAGAGCAGCAGCCCCACCGTCGCCGCCATCAGGAAGGTCATGCCGCGCGGCCTCAGACGCGCGAGCACCGGCAGCCAGAACATGCCGAGCACGACCGGCACGATGCCGACGTAGATGCCGATCAGACTGAAGCTCCAGAGCGTCCGAGCCGAGACGCCCGCCGTCGTCGTCGCCACCGGAATCGAGGTGGCGAAGGCGATCGAGTTACTGGAGTGAAGGATGATCTCGTACGCTTCGGCCTGCACCCAGGGGTAGTCGAGGGTGACTACCGCGCTGCCAAGCCGCGGGATGGTGGGGCCCGGTGAGATCGCGTAGGGCCAGATCGCCTCATTGATGCTGACCTGGGCGACGGTGATGCTCTGCGGGCTCGTATTGCGCAGGTGCAATTCGATGTACCCCGGGCGGAGAATCGTCCGCCCGAACTGCACGGTCTCGATCGGCGCTGCGGGGGTGACGTTCAAGCCCGCGCCCTTGGAGTACACGAAGAGAGCGATCACGCCGGCCAGCAGGAGGAGCGGCAGGAGGATGCGCGCCGCCGAGGCCAGGCCCGACCTTGCCGCGGGCAGCGACGCAGGGGTCGTAGCCATTCGTCAGGCCTCCACCTCGAACACGCCGGTCCAGCCCAATTCCGCGAACTCGGTCTTGTGGGCGTGGAACATGTAGCGGCCTGGGTACTTGTATCGAAACTCCAGGATGCCGCGCTGGCCTTGCATCTGGGCGATGGTGTCCGTGAACTCTGCGGGTGACAGGCTGGTCCCGGTCGGATAGTAGTGGAAGAAATTCGCGTGGAGGTGAAAGGAGTTGACCGGGTCGAACTCCAGGGCGTTCACGAGATAGATGCGGACCAGCTCCCCGACCCTGATCTTGATCGGATGCTTGCCGTGATCGTAGTGGAACGGGATGCCGTTCACCGTGTAGAACTCGTTCTTCCCGTCGAAATCCACATCGTACCCGCTCATGACCATGACGAGCTCGTGATCGGCTTTCGGCCTGCCCTGAGCGGGGTCGATGATGAACGCGCCATACAGCCCCTTCGAGATGTGCTTCGCCAACGGGGCAGTGTGGCAGTGGTAGAGGTGCAGGCCGAACGGCTCCGCGTCGAACTCGTAGGTGTATTTCCCGCCGGGCGGAACGACGCCGGACGATGCATCGAACACACCGTCCATGGTGCCGGGGTGGATGCCGTGAAAGTGGATGCTGTGCTCGTGGTCGCCGGCGTTGACAAAATTGATACGGATCCGGTCGCCCTCCCGCGCGCGAATGGTCGGTCCGGGGATGCGCCCGTTATAGGTCCAGGCCGAATACTCCACGCCCGGCACGATCTCTATCGTGTTGTGCAGGGCGATCAGCCGGTATTCGTGCAGGGTCTGCCCGTTCGGCAGCATGCTGACCGCCCCGCCGTCGAAATCGGTCAGCGTGGTTGTGGGGTGAAACCCGTTTTTGGCGTGATCAACCTCGCCAACCACGCCGGGCATCAGGTAAGCCACGTGGCCCTTCGGCGGGGATGGGGCCACCGGCCGTGTGCTTCGCAAGCCGTCGAGGCTGACGCCGGCGGCGCCAGCGCCAAGCAGTCCGACGCCCCCGAGCCCGGCTTTCAGGAAGCCGCGCCGAGGAATCGGGCTTTCCGAGCCCGCCGCGGGCGAACCTGACGATACCTTGGGTGGTGACTCTTCCATTCGTCGCCCTCTTTGGTACAGCGCGCTCCGCTCGATCCGTCCTTCCGGGTAGCGGCCTTGCAGCCTACCACCAACCGACCGACGTGGAGACCGCGGTTAGTGACTGTCGCTACCCGCCTCGCAGAGGAGCACGCGCGCGAGCTCGCACCCGATCGTGTGCTGCTCATCACCCACGAGGACCGTGAGAGGTCCTTCGAACGGCTGTCGTTCGGCGACGGTCAGCACAACACTCGGCAGCAGGCCGAGCGAACCGAGATACCGGAGCCGCTCCGGAGCGCTCTCGGCCACACGACGGATCTCGACCGTCTCGCCCACCGGGATGTCGGAGAGTGGAGTGAAGGCGAGCTCATGGATCGAGCCATCCACGTCCGGGATCGGATCGCCGTGCGGGTCCACGCGCGGATGCCCGAGTGCCGCAGCCATGCGCTCGGCCATGGCGTCCGAGACGGCATGCTCGAGCCGCTCAGCCTCCTCATGCACCGTATCCCACGTATAGCCAAGGAAGCCCACCAAGTATGCCTCGATGAGCCGGTGGCGGCGAACCATCCGAAGAGCCGCGCGCCGGCCCTCCGCCGTGAGCTGTACGCCCCTGTACGGAGCGTGCTCGAGCAGGCCCTGCTCCGACAGGCGCTTGACCATGCCGGTGACCGAGGCGGCAGAGAGTTCGAGCAGGTGGGCGATACCGCTGGTCGACGCAGGCCGATTTTCGGCCGAGAGCCGGTAGACTGCTTTGAGGTAATCCTCGACCGACCGTGTCAGGCCACCGTCGGCAGGCAGGGTGCTCACGGAGGAACCCACGATTGAGCGTCAGCTAATTATTTATTTAGTTTCGCCAAAAGTCAATAGATAGCCCCGGGCCTTGGCTCGCCGAGGCGCATCACGGCACACCGGGCGCGATCGGCCAACCGCTGCTGACCACACCCGAGCTCACGCTGTCCCAGGTCGCCCAGGAAGGACCTGAGAGCGCATGGTGGTCGTGCGCGCCGTCACGCTGAACGCGCCCCGGTTGGCCCGGACTCGCGGCGATCGCTGAGAGCGGATCACACACGAGCCCGCCGCAGCAGTTGGGCATTGACGGCGACGATGACCGTGCTCAGCGACATCAGCACCGCCCCGACTGCGGGGGAGAGCACCACGCCGACCGGCGCCAGAATCCCGGCGGCGAGCGGGATCGCCACGATGTTGTACCCGGCAGCCCACCAGAGGTTCTGCACCATCTTCCGATAGCTCGCGCGGCTCAGTGCCACGATCCGCGGCACGTCGCGCGGGTCGCTCCGGACCAGCACTACGTCGCCCGCCTCGACCGCCACGTCGGTGCCCGCCCCGATGGCGATGCCGACGTCCGCGGTCACCAGCGCGGGCGCATCGTTCACGCCGTCGCCTACCATCGCCACCCGCTTGCCTTCGCGCTGCAGCGCCTCGATGTGTGCCGCCTTGTCCTCCGGCAGCACCTGCGCGAACACCGTGTCGATGCCAAGCTCCCGGGCCACCGTGTCGGCGACCGCCCGCGCGTCGCCGGTCATCATGACCACCCCGATCCCCAGCTCATGCAGCCGCCGGACGGCCTCTCGCGACTCGGGCCGCACCGCGTCGGCGACGGCGAACGCCGCGAGGACACGCTCGCCTTCGAGCAGGTACATCACGCCCTGGCCCCGTGCTGCTGCCTCGGCGGCAAAGGCCTGCAACTCTGGCGGTGGGGTGAGCCCGGCGTTGCGGAGCAGGTTCGGGCCGCCGCCGGCCAGGCGCCGTCCTTCCACCGTCGCTTCCACGCCCTGCCCCGGGATGGCCGCGAAGTCCGTGGCGCGGGGGACATCGAGCCCACGCTCCCGCGCGCTCGCCACGATGGCCCGGGCGATCGGATGCTCCGCGTCCCGCTCCACCGCGGCGGCGAGCCGCAACGCCTCCTCATCGTTCCCGCCCGCCGCCGTCCGCGCGGCAACGACCCGGTGCGACCCCAGCGTGAGGGTGCCGGTCTTGTCGAACACCACGGCGTCGAGCAGCCGCGCCTCCTCCAGGCCTCGCCGATCGCGCACCAGCAGGCCACTCCGGGCGCCGAGGGTGGTCGAGATCGCGATGACGAGCGGGACCGCCAGGCCGAGCGCGTGCGGACAGGCGATGACCAGCACGGTGACCAGCCGCTCCACGGCGTAGGCCGGCTCCGCGCCCGCGGCGAGCCACGCGACCAGCGTCCCCGCCCCGGCCACGAGCGCCACGACCGTGAGCCAGAACGCGGCCCGGTCGGCCAGCGCCTGCGCCCGGCCACGTGAGGACTGGGCCTGCGCCACCAGCCGCACGATGCCGGCCAGCATCGTCCCCTCGCCGGTGCCGGTCACCTCCACCCGGAGCGAGCCGCCGCCGTTGACCGTGCCCGCGATGACCGTGTCCCCCTCGGCCTTGTCGACCGGGCGGGATTCACCGGTGATCATCGACTCGTCGAGGGCGCTACGGCCCGAGCGCACCATGCCGTCGGCCGGCACGCTGGCGCCGGGCCGGACCAGCACGACGTCCCTGTCACCGAGCGCCGTGAGCGGAACCTCCTCGAGACGTTCCTGATCGCCATCCGGCACGACGCGCGTGGCGGTATTCGGCAGCAGCTTGACCAGCTCGGCCAGGGCGCCCTGGGCCTGGGAGATGGAGCGCATCTCGATCCAGTGTCCCAGCAACATGATGGTGACCAGCGTCGCGAGCTCTTCCCAGAGCGGCATGCCGGGATAGCCGAGCGTGACGGCCGCGCTGAAGCCGAAGGCCACCGAGATGGCCAGCGCGATGAGCGTCATCATCCCGGGGAGCCGGTCGCGGAGCTCGCGCACGGCGCCCTGGATGAACGGCCACCCGCCGTAGAAGAAGACCACGGTGCCGAAGAGCGGTGGAATCCAGCTCGAACCGGGGAAGGCCGGCGCTGTGTAGCCCAGCGCACGCTGGAGCATATGGCCCCAGATAAGCGTCGGAATCGTCAGGACAAGGGTCAGCCAGAACTTGTCGCGGAACATCGCGACGCTGTGGCCGGCGTGCTTGTCGTGGCCGGCGCCGGGCGGGTGGCCCTCGTGGTGCGCTCCGTGCGGAGCGTCGCCATGCGGACCCTGGCCCGGTGGCACGGTCTCCGGATGCTCGGGGTACCCGGGTTCAGCCGGAGCCGCGCCTGCGGGGGAGGGTGCGTGGTGGTGCGCGTGATGCGCGTGATGCGCGTGTGGGTCACCCATGCTCACCGTGGTCCTCCACTCGTCGCTCGGGGTTCGCCCGACGCTTCAACGTACTTCCGACATACCCTTACGGTGCATGTCGCTCTCCATGCGGCCGCCGTGCATCTCCGCGTCCATCGAGTGCGCACCCTCGAGCAGCCTCGGACGGACGCGTAGAAACACGACGGCTCCCGCGGGTGTCCGGCTCCCGTACACGCCCTCGAGTGTTTGCGGCAGCACATTGATCGCGCCGCGGATGCCGAGGCCGAGCGTCGCACCCCGGAAGTCGGCGAGCTCGCGAACGTATCCGAGCGAAAGTGTGCCGATGTCGAACTCCTGGTCCGGCGCCCCGGGAATGACCAGGTCCTGCGCGCTCTTGCGCACGTACTCGACTCTCCCGAAGACCGTGTTGGATCCGTCGAGCTGCAGGTTGGATTCAGCCATGAGGCTGTGCTCCCAGCGTCCTCTCTCCGCTCCGGCCCGCGTCACGTGCTTGTTGCCGCCGTAGATCAGCGCGGATGCCCATTCCACCTGACGCCCCAGCCGCACAGTGTGCAGCACGGACGCGCCGAGACGATGCTGGTTCTCCTCGGGATGAAGTGCTTCGGGCTGCTTCAGATAGCCATAGCTCGCCGCGAGGGCCCAATGCGGCGTCGGGTTCGCCGACACGCGGAGCCCGTACGAGTCGAGCGCGTGGAAGTCGAAATCGTAGCGATCCTCGTCCGGTTCGCGCCCGTTGAACAGCGTGGCTTCGAGCTTCAGCGTGCGGCTGAAGAGCCCGGCCGTGAGCACCCCATAGGTGATGTGCGTGGCGTCGGTCCAATGGTGCGACAGCGGCGCGAACGGGTCGTTGAGCGCCGAGGGGCGGTGCATGTAGGCCACCGGTCCGATCCCCGGCTCGCCCACCGGCGCCGCGTACACCATGACGCCGAGTCGCTCGGTGATCGGCCGCTCGTAGAGCGCCGACAGCTCCATGAACAGGTCGTGCGGGTGCTGCCGGTCGTGAAGCGGCTCCCTCCGGAACGTCTCACCGCTCTGCAGCAGGAGCGGATACCCCTGCCTCCCGATCGTGAGCGGCTCGGCGCTCGCCATGCCGTGCAGATGCAGCGTGCCGCCGGCGAGCCGGCGCATCGCCATCAGCATTCCCCAGTTGATGCTCCCGACCTGGTCGTCCCCCCGGGGGCCGCCCTGGTGATCGTACTGCAGGAACGCATCGCCGTGCACCATCAGCATCCAGGAGCCCGCCGTGAAGTGCCAGGCCCGCATGGCGGACGCGTCGGGGAGCCAGGTGGTGCCCGAGCCCATGCGGGTCATGGGGATGCCGAAGGGGCGCCGCGGCATGCCCGGCATGGCGGGCATTGCGCCCGCGGTCGAGTCGTGATGCTCGTGCCCGACCTGGGCCGAGAGGCGACCGGCGCCGGCGGACGTCCCCGCGATCGCGAAGCTGAGGGGAACGAGCCAGAAGCGAACCGCCCGATGCGCGGCTCGGCTTGCGCTCAGGTCGGCGGCCCGGCGTGGCAGTGCGAGGTACATGTCTTACCGCCTCCGAATTCATGCTCGGAACGACACGGAAGCCGCGAGGCCGTCGCGGACCGTGTCAACGACGCAGCGAACTAGGCGGCAGCTTGAGGAGGCGGAGTGCGGGGTGCGTGCGGGATGGATATGATGCTGTGGGCCGCGGCGAGTTCTCGAATCGACCGTGCGGCCAGGCCCGGCAGCGCAGGCCCGGCGCCCGGTGCGGACTGCGTAGAGGGACCGGAGGCGCACGGAATCGCGGTGGCGCACCCGGCCGGGGGGCAGTGAGGACACTGGTGGCCCGACGCGGCCAGCACCGATCCACTCGCGGACTGGCCAGACTCAGGGTGGTGGGCCGTTCGCGCGGAGGTCATTGCCATTCCCGCGTCGCCGGTCGCCCCGCTGCTGTGCTGCGCACAATGAGCGCCCAGTGCCGCGCCGTGGCCGGGGACGCCGCCAACGGTCAGCACCACCATCAGCCCGCGGACCAGAAGCCGCAGATGCGGCATCGAGCGCAGCAGCAACCACTCTGCCATGGGCGCAAGATAATCGCGAGGTCGCGGACGAGTGCCGGCAGCGATACTCCCGTGAAAGGGCGAAATCCGCTCTATGTCGGCGAAGTGGACCGGGGGGTCGCGGTGGAATGGGCCGTCACTGCAGGGCGAGGAGTGGCGGAGGGCGCAGCTTCCCGTTCGAACGAGCAACCCGGGACCAGCCGGCGACATCCGGAGCCCGAGGACGATCTGGGCGGCATTGCGGTCGGAGGCGGTATTGGGACGAGAGGCGCCGATCGGAATCGAACCGATGATGGAGGTTTTGCAGACCTCTGCCTTACCACTTGGCTACGGCGCCGGGGACCCGCACGGGCGCGTAATATAGCCTCGGTTGGACTCCTCCGGGACACCTGCCCGCGGAGTCCGGCGTCAGGAAAATCCGCCGCCCGCGATCATCCCAGGATGCCACGCCGGCTCCCACACCAGCTCGGTCTCCACCCCCCGGACCCCCTCCACCATCGCCCCCGCGCTCCGGATCCCGTCCGTGATGACCTTTTCCATCGGGCAGCCAGGCGTGGTGAGCGTGTGGGTGACCCGGGCGACGCCGTCCCGGATCTCCAGGCCGTACACCAGTCCCAGCGTCACGATGTCGAGCCCGATCTCGGGGTCGATCACGGTGGTCAACGCCTGCCACAGCGGATCCAGGCGCGGATCGGCGGACTGCTCGGCCTCACTCATCGAAACCTCCCCGGATAAATTGCGCTCCATGTCCCCCGCCGGCGACGCCGTCGCCCTGCTGCAGCGGCTCCCGCTCTTCGCCGCGTTCGAGCCGGCCGCGCTCCGCCGGCTGGCCCAGCGGAGCGTCCTCCGCACTCATCCGGCGGGCACCCTGCTCTTCACCGCCGGCGAGCCGTACCGCGGGCTGTACGTCATCGCCTCCGGCCGAGTCCGCATCTACCGCGCGAGCCCCTCCGGCCGCGAGCAGGTGCTGCACACCGAGGGCCCCGGCCAGCCGGTGGCCGAACTGCCGCTGTTCGATGGCGGCCCCTACCCCGCCTCCGCCATCACCGAGGAGCCCAGCGAGCTGCTGTTCGTACCCCGCGCGGAATTCGAGGCACTCTACCGCGCGGACCCCGATGTCGCCGCCGCGATCATCCACGACCTCGGCCGCCGCCTCCGCCACCTGGTCCAGCTCACCCAGACGCTCGCCTTCCGCGACGTGGCGGCCCGCCTGGCGCTCTATCTGGCCGGCCTGGCCGACCGGGACGGCATCAAGAGCGCCGACGGCGTGGTGGTCACGCTCGACCGCACGCGCGAGGCGCTGTCGGTCGAGTTGGGCACGGCGCGCGAATCCGTCTCCCGCGCGTTCAAGCAGCTCCGGGAGAAGGGGCTCGTCGTGGAGCAAGGCCGCCGACGCCTGCTCCTGCCCGACGTGGCTCGGCTCCGAACGCTCGCCCGGCCCGGCGAGCGGCCGCGCTACGAGGAAGCGGGCGGCTGATGGGCTTTGGGTTTGTCACTCAGCCGATTCAGTCATCTCGATGTCCCGCTCTGTCATCCCGATGTCCCGCTCTGTCATCCCGAGCGGACGCGAGGGATCTTGCCCGGGAACGGGTCGGGCGCCGGCGGAGTAGCTCCTTCAGGCCCCTTCGCTGCGCTCAGGGACCCTCAGGATGACAACCGAGTGAAGCCACTTCCGCGCAGCGTCAGCCGGAATCCCCCCGCTCAGCGCCGGCTGATGCGCACCCGCCAGATCTCCGGTCCCTCCGCCTCGTACTGCCAGTCGAAGCTGTCGGCCCGCT
>DASSBA010000051.1:0-4881 GCA_035699205.1 Gemmatimonadales bacterium | reverse complement strand
GTTCGAGCGCCGCCGGCTCCTTCCGCGGGTGCTGGTGGACGTGGGACGCCGTTCGCTCGCCACCACCGTGCTGGGCCGTCCGGTCGGCTGGCCGGTGCTGGTGGCGCCGATGGCCCTCCACGGGCTCGCCTGTTCCGACTGCGAGGCCGCCACCGCCCGCGCCGCCGCCGCGATGGACACGGTGCTCTGCGTGAGCACCCTGTCCAACCAGTCGCTCGAGCAGGTGCGCGCAGCGGCGCCGGCCGCACGGCAGTGGTTCCAGCTCTACGTGCAGCGGGACCGCGGCGTCACCGCCGAGCTGGTGGCGCGCGCCGCCGCAGCCGGGTACGAGGCGCTGGTCGTCACGGTGGACGCGCCCCTCCTCGGCCGGCGCGAGGGCCCGGTGCGCCATGGTCTCCGGCTCCCGCCGCAGCTCGGCCTGGGCAACTTCCCCCTCGACGTCGGCGCGGCCATGCTGGCGCACCGCAATGCCGGCGACTCGAGCCTCGCCGCCCACTTCGCGGTCACGTCCGATCCTTCGGTGACGTGGCGCGACCTGGGGTGGCTCCGCGGGCTCAGTCCCCTGCCCCTCGTGCTCAAGGGCGTGCTCCGCGCGGACGACGCGCGGCACGCGGCGGACGAAGGGGCCGCGGCGGTGGTGGTCTCCAACCACGGCGGCCGGCAGCTCGACGGCGCGGTGGCGTCGCTGGACGCACTTCCCGCCGTCGCGGACGCGGCCGGCGACCGGCTCGAGATCCTGATGGATGGTGGCATCCGCCGGGGCAGCGACGTCCTGATCGCGCTGGCGCTGGGCGCCCGGGCGGTGCTGCTGGGCCGTCCCGTGCTCTGGGGACTGGCGGTGGGCGGCGAGGCGGGCGCGGCGCGGGTGCTGGCGCTGCTCCGCGACGAGGTGGACCTGGCATTCGCGCTGGCCGGCTGCACGTCGCCGGCGGAGGTGGGGGCCGACCTGGTGGCGTGAGGGGCCGCATGACCCCGACGCGGGGGTTGGAGGGCGCGGCGGCCTGATGCGACCGCGCTCCTTCGCCCTCATTCTCGCGTCCGTCGGTTGCCGGCCCCGACCGTCAGCGCGGCGCCCGCCACCATCAGGTCGAAGCTCAAGCACCCCCACGGGTACCAGTCCGGCGTGTACCCCGCGCCGGCACCCTGGAGGTGGAGCGCGACGTCCCAGACGACGTGCATCGCCCAGCCGAGGGCGAGCAGGACGGCGGACCATCGAAAGCCGACCCAGGCCGCGCTGCCATAGAGCAGAACGCCAAGCGCCTCCAGCGCGAGCGACCGTGCGCCGGCCCGGCCGATCAACGCGAAGACGACATAAATGAGCGCCGTGACCACGAGCCCGATCGCGTAGAGGCGACGGCCGGCATCCGGCTGCGCCCGCGTCCACATGAGAAAGGCGAATGCGAGGAGGATGCCGACGAGGAGCGCAATCAGCGTGATCACGCGAGCCCTCCCGAGGTCCCTCGCATGGAAGCACGTCGCGCGAGGACGAACGCGAGCGTGAAGAGCAGGTGAACCACGAGGAATGCCTTGGCGATCGGCCGGGCGTCGCCGCCGAACACTCCCCACACGTCCGTGGCGGCCACGCAGCCGAATCCAACGATATTGGCCAGCACGATGGCGTTACGCGCCGGGGAAGGCTCCGCGCTGCGCGCCATCCAGTTCAGCACCGCGATCCCGAGACAGGGTCCGGCGAAGATCCTGAGGAAGGCGATCAGCGCCGGCGGCGCGTCCGGCGGGACGGCGCCGATACCGAAGTACCGCGGAACGAACAGGATCCCGATGCCGACGAGGCCCAGGTACATCGCCGACGCTATGAATACTGCCTTGAGCTTCATGTGGGCCAAACCCTATCGGCGAAACCGCTGGAGCTTTACGGGAGCGATCACGTTCCCGGCACCGAGCGGGGAGCGCTGAGACGACGGCTTGCAGGTCGGGTCAGGTAGGAGACGAGGAGCAGCGCCAGGAGCACCGGCGGCATGGCCCAGGTCTGCACGCCCTCCCCGCCGGTGTACGCCGAGATGAACGCCATCACCAAGGCGAAGGTCACGCCGGCGTAGGCCCACTCCTTCAGCAGCGGCAGCCCCGGCAGCAGCAGCACGATCGCGGCGAGCGGCTTGACGATGCCGAGCACCATCCTGAGGTGCTGCGGATAGCCGGCTTTGGCGAAGCCGGAGACCACCTGCTCACTGCCGGTGAGATAGGTGAGGGCGCCGAGCAGGGCGATGGCGACGATCACGGTGCTGATCCAGTAGGCGAACTTGCGGGTCATGGATCCTCCGCGCGGGGGTGGGGCTCACCGCGGATGTTGGGTGGCTTCACGGCCTCGCCGAAGAAGATGTCGCTCACCGCCAGCTCGGGCTTCCGACGAACTGGTAGTGCTGATCGGGACTGAGTGCCACGGCGTGGCTGCCGTCCGATCGCATGATCCAGACCCGGGGCAACCCTGTGCGCTCGCTCACGAAGGCGATCCATGCCCCATCCGGCGACCAGGCGGGGTCGTACTCGGCGCTGCCGTTGTCGGTGAGGTTCACCGCGTTCGAGCCGTCGATGTCCACCGCCCAAATCTCGGTATGACCGGAGACGAACGCGATCCTCGATCCATCCGGTGACCACGCCGCCGAGGCATCGGCCAGATCGGGCTGGGTGATCTGCGCCTCGTCTGTGCCGTCGGCGTCCGCCACCCAGATCGCGTCACGGCCGTTCTGCGCCGGCCGGGAGTAGGCGATCCTGGTCCCATCCGGCGACCAGGCGGGTGCCTGGCGGTTCGCCGCGCTGGCGAAGAGGGGCTCGGGGTTCGGCGCCGCGATCGGCGTGACGAAGACGTCGAAGGTGCCGGGGCCACCGCGGGGGGCGTAATACAGCAACCGTGTGCCATCGGGTGACCAGTGAGGCGCAAGCTCGGCGGACGCGGTGGCGAACAGCGCGGCATCCCCCGTGCCGTCGGCATTCACCAGGTGGAGGTCGCCCGAGCCGACGTAAGCGATCCGCTGCCGGTTGGGCGACCAGTCCGGCTCGAACCCGGCCACCTCGACCACTTGAGGGTCGGCGCCGTCCGGGTCGACAGCCACGAACTGAGAGACGCCGCTGGGCAGGGCGCCCCAGTACAGGACTCGGCCGCCCGGCACCGCGACACAGTCCACCATGAACGTGAGCTCGGCGGTCGCTCCCGGGGTGATGCTGACGGCAGGGGCGGCCGCCCCCACGACCTCGCAGAAGGTGAACAGGTCGCCCAAGGCGACCGTATGGGCACCCACCGGGAGCTCGTCGATCACCAGAGAACCTTGCCCGGGGACGACACCGCGGGACGACCCGTCCACCAGGACCGTAAATCCGTTGTCGTCGGCGCCTTCGCCGGTTACTGCCACGGACACGGCCAGGGCTCCGGTCGCGACCGGGTTCGACACGCTGACGGTGACTGGGGACGATGCCGCGGTGTTGCCGGAGAGGTCGCGGGCTGCGGCCGTGAGAGCGTGGTCCCCATCGCCGGCCATCGCGCTGTTCCACTCGACCGAGTACGGCGCCGCGACGTCCTCCTCGCCCAGCGGGTCGCCGTCCACCTGGAAGCGAACACCCCCTACGCCGCCGGCATCGGAGGCCTCCGCCACGATGGTGACGACACCGGACACGGTGCCGGCAGCCGGGGAGGTGATCACGACCGACGGGGGGGTGGCATCGGGGCCCGCGCCGCCACCGTCGCCGCCACCGCAGGCGGTCGCGATCAGACTGATCCCGACAGACAGAATTCGGCGAGGATGGGCGCGCACGACTGGCCTCACGTTCATCCTCCGCAGGTCATGCTCGGACTACAGGGGGCCGGGAAAAGGTACGGCGCCCACGGGCTGACGGCCAGCCAGCCTGGGCTCGGCGGCCGGACGGGGCATCTGGCAATATTCACAACCGTGCCGCCGGCCACGGCGCCGAACTGGTCGGCGAGGCGACCGCGGCCGTAAAAGCCAGGGAGGCGACCGGAAATACCGCCCCGCGTTCGATCGAGCCGGCCGGCCGAGCGTATAAAACGAGGCGGCGATCGTCAGAGGGCGGGCAGCGATCGGCAGCCGCCGGCATCCAATCATTCCTGGCCGGGATGCGATCCGCAGCTCCGAGGACGCGTTCGTGTGACGCGGCCCGCAATCGTGTTTTCCCTCCACGCAATCGTGACCACCGCCGCGCCATCAGCTGGTCAGGCCGCGTAATCATCACGCTGCAGCACGCACCCGGAATTTTTCTCGCGCAATCGTTGGCATACCTGATGCATTCGTCCGCACGCGACCGGCGTGCGGTCCGGGGTGCACCGGTCCTTCGTGAAATTCACGGAAGGTTTTCACGGTAGCGCCGCGGGGATGCCGGACTATCCGCCGGCGCGCAACAAAGGAAGGGCACCATGCGATCGGATGTGAGCAGGGTCTACGAGATGGGGACGCGGGTCGTGAGCCTGGAGGACGCGCACCCCGACACCGACGAGGGTCACCTGCTGTCGGTGCAGAAGGCGAAAGACGTAGTGGCGCAGATGCGGGACGTCGCGGCCGCACAGCGGGCCGGCCTGGTGGACAAGGGGGCCGGCGCGGCGGAGAAGGCGAGGCTGCGGCGGGAGATCCTGGCGGGGCCGGTCGCCCACCTCGCGGAGGTGGGCAAGCGGGCGTCGCGGAATGGGTTCGAGCTGGGGCGGACGTATCGGTACAAGCCCGGTGCCCAGACCTACACCGCGTTCCTGACCGCCGCGCGGGCGATGCAGGCCAGGGCCCAGGCCGACGCGAAGGTGCTGCTCACGTTCGGGCTGTCGGAGGCGGTGCTGTCGCAACTGGGCGAGCTGCTGGACAAGTTCGAGGCGGCGATCGCCCTGGGCAACGACGGCCGCACGAAGCACAAGGGTGCCACCCGGCA
>DASSBA010000050.1:0-3502 GCA_035699205.1 Gemmatimonadales bacterium | reverse complement strand
GTCGCAGCATCACCCGAGCGGCAGGATGTCGCGGGAGCGGCGGGGCCGGGACGGGCCGGTGTCGAGCTGGCGGCGCAGCTTCTGCTCCGCGCGGTCGAGAGCCGTGCGATGATCGTCGCCCTCGCCGCGGGCCACCCGCGGGGTTCCGCGCGGCACGCGCAGCCGGAGCTCGGCCGTGTGGCGGCCGCCTTCCGTGCCGAAGACGACCGCGGTCTCGATCGGCCGGCGGGCGAGCGCGCCGAGCCGCTCGACGACGGTGCGGGCGCGCTCGCGCAGGGCGTCGGAGATCTCGCAGTGGCGGGCGGTGATCGTCGTCTGCATGGCAGTCCCTCCTGGCTCAGGCAAGGCCCGAGCCGGCGATGATGTCGTTGAGATGGCGTTCGGTGTCGGCCGCGGTCCGCTCCCAGGTGAGGCCTTCGGCAAAGCGGCGGGCGCCGGCACCCAGCGCGGCCACCAGGGCCGGCGCATCGGCCAGCTCGAGCATCCGCCGGGCGAGCGCCTCGACGTCCCCATGCGGAACCAGGAACCCGGTCTCGCCGTCGCGGACCGAGTCCCGGAGCCCGGGGCTGTCGGACGCGATGGACGGCGTCCCGCACGCGGCCGCCTCGATCACCGTGATCCCCCAGCCCTCCTTGGGCGAGGGGAACACGTTGGCCCAGGCGTGGCGCAGCAGCTCCAGCTTCCCCTCCTCGCTCACGAAGCCGTGGAACCGCACGGCGGTGCCCTGCCCCAGCTCGAGCGTGAGCCGCTCGAGCTCGCCCCGGTAGTCGCCGCCGCCGGCGATGTCGAGCGACAGGTCGGGCCGGCGCTCGCGCGCCAGTGCCAACGCCCGGATGGCGAGCCCTATTCCTTTATAACGCTTCAGCCGCCCGACGTACAGGAACGCTGGCGCGGCGGCGCGGCGGCCGTCGGGCGAGGGCGTGAAGCGCGCCGAGTCCACCCCCGGATGGATCACCCGCACCCGGCCGGGAGCCACCCCGCGGGCCACCAGATCGTCGCGGGTGCTCTCGCTGATGGCGTGGAACCCCGCCCGCCGGTACGCCCGGGCGAGCGGCCGCTCGGCCGCCCACACAGTGGCCGCCATGGGCCAGGGCGCTTCCTCGAACGCGGTCTCGCCGAACAGGTGCGGCACCACGGCGCAGAACGGCAGATCGTTCATCCCGGCCAGAAAGAGCGGGAGCTTGTTGATGTCCTCCACCACGACATCGGGGCGGTCGGCGCGGATGGCCCGGCGCACCGCGCCGCGGCCCCGGAGCGCGAAGCTGTGCCGGCCGCCGGTGCGCTGGACCTCGATGCCGGCGATCGTGGTGCGCGCCGGCGCGCCCGGCCAGCCCGAGCACACCAGCCGCACGCGGTGGCCCCGTGCCGCCAGGCGGCCGAAGATCTCGAACAGGTGGATCTCCGCGCCGCCCGCGTGCGGGTTGTCGCGGTCCTGCCAGTTGACCACGAGCACGTTCACAGGCGCCCGAGCGCGTGCGCGATCCCGTCGAGCACGCCGTTGACGAAGCCGGGTGCGCGGGCGCCGCCGAACCAGTGGGCCAGCCGCACCGCCTCGTCGATGGCCACCTTGGGCGGCACCTCGCCGCGGCGGAGCTCGAGGATGCCGAGCCGGAGGATGTTGCGCTCGACCACGGCCATCCGGCTCATCCGCCAGTTGTCGCTGGCGCGCGCCGCCTCCGCGTCGAGCAAGCCGACGTCCGCCACGACGCCTTGCGCCAGCTCCTCGGCCCGGTCGAGCACGCGCGGCTCGGGCCCGGTGAGGCGGGAGAGTCCGCTGGCCACGCCGTGCATCGGCGGCCCGCCCTGCATCTCCCAGGCGTACAGCAACTGGAGCGCGCGGGCGCGGCTCCGGGTCTCAGTCCGGAGCATGCGCCGCCCGGAGCTGGGCGATGACGTCCGCCGCCTGCAGTGCCGCGGCCGCCGCCTCGTGGCCCTTGTTGCCGGCGCTGCCGCCGGCGCGGTCCACCGCCTGCTGCATGGTGTCCACCGTGAGTACGCCGAAGCCCACCGGCAGGGCGTGCGCCACCGCGACGGCGTTGAGCCCGCGCGCCGCCTCGCCCGCCACGTAGTCGAAGTGCGGCGTGTCCCCGCGCACCACGGCGCCGAGCGCCACGAGGCAGGCGTAGCGCTCGGTCTTTGCCGCCGCGGCGGCGGCCACCGGCAGCTCGAACGCGCCCGGCACCCACACTACATCCACCTGCTCGCGCGGCACGCCGGCCTCGCGGCAGCAGGCGAGTGCCCCCTCGAGGAGCCGGCTGGTGATCAGCTCGTTGTAGCGGCTGGCGAGGATCGCCACGCGTCCCACGGCGCGGAGGCGAAAGGAGAAGTCTGGCACGGATCAGTGGGAAAGGAGGTGGCCCAGCTTGTCGCGCTTCACCTGCAGGTAGCCGCGGTTCTCCCGGTTGGGATCGGTCACGAGCGGCACCCGCTCGACGATCTGGAGCCCGTAGCCCTCGAGACCGACCAGCTTTCGCGGGTTGTTGGTCATCACCCGGATCGAGGAGAGACCGAGGTCGCGGAGGATCTGGGCACCGATACCGTAGTTCCGGAGATCGGGCGCGAAGCCCAGCCGCTCGTTGGCCTGCACCGTGTCGGCCCCGGCGTCCTGCAAGGCGTAGGCGCGGAGCTTGTTGAGCAGGCCGATCCCCCGCCCTTCCTGGTCCAGGTAGACGATCACGCCGCGCCCCGCCTCCGCTACCAGCTCCATGGCGCGGTGGAGCTGGTGGCCGCAGTCGCAGCGCCGCGAGCCGAACACGTCGCCGGTGAGGCACTTCGAGTGCATGCGCACCAGCACGTCCGGCTGCCCCGCCACCTCGCCGTGGACCAGGGCCACGTGCTCGGCGTGGTCCACGTCGTTCCGGTAGCCGATAATGGTGAACTCGCCGAACTCGGTGGGGATCCGCGCTTCGGCCACCCGGTGCACCAGCCGCTCGGTCTGGAGCCGGTAGGCCACGAGCTGCGCCACGGTGACGAACGTGAGGTTGTGCTCCCGCGCCATCACCTGCAGCTCCGGCCGCCGCGCCATCGAGCCGTCGGGGTTCAAGATTTCGCAGATGACGCCGGCCGGCACCAGCCCGGCCAGCCGGGCCAGGTCCACGCTGGCTTCGGTCTGGCCCACGCGCTGGAGCACGCCGCCCGGCCGGGCGCGGAGCGGGAAGACATGGCCCGGACGGCGGAGGTCGGAGGGGACAGTGGCCGGGTTGATGGCGACGTGGATGGTGGTAGCGCGGTCGGTGGCCGAGATCCCGGTGGTGACGCCGAACCGGCGCTCGGCGTCGATGCTCACCGTGAAGGCGGTGGCCAGCTCCTCGGTGTTCCGGATGGCCATCTGGGGGAGGCCGAGCTGGTCGCAGCGCTCGCCGGTGAGGGCGAGGCAGATGAGGCCCCGGCCGTGCAGGGTCATGAAGTTGATCATTTCGGGCGTGGCGAGCTCGGCCGCGCAGACGAGGTCGCCCTCGTTCTCGCGGTCTTCGTCGTCGGCCACGATGACGATCTTGCCGTT
>DASSBA010000049.1:0-6127 GCA_035699205.1 Gemmatimonadales bacterium | reverse complement strand
ATTCTCCGCCCTTCCGCGCCGGGACCTCCCTCTCTACTATTAGTAGCGTAATTGCCCACCATGCCTTTACCGGCCGGTACATGACTGACCTGCGCGCGCAACTCGAAGAGGGGTTAGGCAGCGCCTACGCGATCGAGCGCGAGCTCGGGCGCGGGGGGATGGCCACGGTCTATCTCGCCCGTGACGTGCGGCACGACCGGCCTGTCGCCCTGAAGGTGCTCCACCCCGAGCTCGCCGCGGGCCTCGGCCCCGAACGGTTCCTCAGAGAGATCAAGCTCGCTGCTCGCCTGCAGCATCCTCACATTCTTACGGTGCTGGATTCGGGTGAGGCAGTCGTAGGTCGTAAGTCGCAAGTCGCAAGTGATACGCCTACGACTCACGACTCACGACCCACGACTCTCCTGTGGTTCACCATGCCTTTCATCCGGGGCGAGAGCCTGCGCGACCGGCTGACGCGCGAGACCCAGCTCCCCGTCGAGGACGCGCTCCGGATCGCGCGGGAGGCGGCCGACGCGCTGGGCTACGCGCACCAGGAAGGGATCGTCCACCGGGACATCAAACCCGAGAACATTCTGCTGAGCGGGAACCATGCGCTCGTCGCCGACTTCGGCATCGCGCGGGCGCTCGGCGCCAGCGGGGGCGACAAGCTGACGGAGACCGGCATGGCCGTCGGCACGCCGGCCTACATGAGCCCCGAGCAGGCGAGCGGGCAGCGCGAGCTCGACGCGCGGACGGACATCTATTCGCTGGGCGTGGTGCTGTACGAGATGCTCGCCGGCGAGACGCCGTTCACCGCGCCGACCGCGCAGGCGATGATCGCGCGGCGGTTCATGGAAGCGCCCCGGCCCATCCGCGAGCTGCGCGACTCGGTGCCCGAGCACGTCGAACGGGCGCTCCAGCGAGCCCTGGCGCGGACGGCGGCGGACCGCTTCGCCGGGGCGGCCGAGTTCGCGGCGGCGCTCGCGCCGGCCACCGTGCCGACGTCGGCCACGACACCGACGTCAGGGATGGCGACGGGTGCGCCCGGCACGACCGCGGCGGCGGCACCAGCACCGGCCCCGCCGGAGCGAGCCATCCCCGCAGCCCCGGCCGCGCGCTATCGCTCCGTCGTGATCCTCGGCATCGGCTTCCTGCTTGGCCTCGGCGTGCTGTTCGGCTGGCTCCGCCGCCACGGCGACACGCCCGCCCACGAGGGCGGCGCGAAGCGGCTCGCGGTGCTCCCATTCGAGAACCTCGGCGGGCCGGACGAGGAGTACTTCGCCGACGGCGTCACCGATGAGATCCGCGGCAAGCTGGCGTCGTTGCCGTCCCTGCAGGTGACGGCCAGCCGGAGCGCCGCCGAGTACAAGAAGAGCAGCAAGGACCTGGTGACGATCGCCCGCGAGCTGGGGGTGGACTATCTGCTGGTGGGCAAGGTGCGCTGGGAGAAGGGTGAGGGCGACCGGAGCCGGGTGCGGGTGAGCCCGGAGCTGATCCGGGTGTCCACCGGCTCGACCGAGTGGCAGCAGCCGTTCGACGCGCGGCTGACCGACGTGTTCCAGGTACAGGCCGACATCGCGGGCCGGGTGGCGCAGGCGCTCGACGTGGCGATGGGGTCGGGGGAGCGGAAGGCGCTGGCCGAGCGGCCGACGGTGAACGTGGCCGCGTACGACGCCTACCTCAAGGGATGGGAGGCCGCGCGCGGCGGGACCGTGACCGACCCGCGGAGCCTCCGGCGGGCGGTGCTCTACTACGAGCAGGCGATCGGGCTCGACTCGGGGTTCGCGGCCGCCTGGGCGCAGCGCTCGCGGGCCTACTCCCTGCTCTTCGCCAACAGCGTCCCCGATTCGGCGAGCGCGCGGGCGGCGCTCGCGTCCGCGGAGCGGGCGCGGCGGCTCGCGCCCGACCGCCCCGAAGGGTATCTCGCGCTGTCGGATTACCATCGAAACGTCAAGGGGGACCCGCGCGCCGCCCTCGAGCAGGCCACACTGGGCATGCGGCTCGCGCCGACGGACGTGAACCTCCTCGTCTCCTCGGCGATTGCGCAGCAGGAGCTGGGGAACTGGGACGAGGCCACCCGGCTGCTGGCCCGAGCCCAGGCGCTGGACCCGCGCTCGTTCCCCACCGCGTTCCGGCTCACCCGCGGGCTCCTGTGGCTCCGGCGGTACGACGAGGCGGAAGCGGCCGGGCGGCGGGCGCTGGCGCTCGGCGCATCGGACCCCGGGCTCACTGAAACGATGGCCATGATCCCGCTCGCGCGGGGCGACCTGCCCGGCGCCCGCGAGGTGCTCGCGCGGGCCGCCGGGCAGATCGAGGCACCGGTCCTCGTCGCCTACGTGTCTACCTACTACGACCTGTTCTGGCTGCTGGACGACGCGCAGCGCGCGCTGCTCTTCCGGCTGGGGCCCGACTATTTCGACGGCGACCGGGGATCCTGGGGACTGGCGCTCGCCGGGGCGCACGCTCTCGCCGGCCACGCCGCGCTGGCGCGGGCCTACGCGGACTCGGCGAGGACCGCGTTCGAGCAGCAGCTCCGGAACACGCCGGACGGCGCGCAGCTCCACGTGCTGCTGGCGACCGCGCTGGCTTATCTCGGTCGCAAGGACGAGGCGATCCGGGAGGGGCGCCGCTCGCTGGAGCTCAGCCCGCTGGAGGCGAACTCGTTCACCAGTCCCTACTACCAGCACCAGCTCGCGCGGATCTATATCCTGACCGGCGAGTACGATCAGGCCGTCGCGGCGCTCGAGCCGCTGCTCAAGCTGCCGTACTTCCTCTCGCCCGCGTGGCTCCGGGTCGATCCGACGTTCGATCCGATCCGGAAGCAGCCGGGGTTCGTGCGGTTGGTGGGAGGGGGTGAGCGGTGAGCGGTGAGCGGGTGGCGAGCGGGGCTGTCATCCCGAGCGCAGCGAGGGATCTGCTCACCCATAGTTCGAACTCGGCCCGGCTAGATCCCTCGCCCCGCTCGGGATGACAGGCCCGCTCGGCATGACAGGCCCGTTCGCCGCCCGCCGCCCGCCGCTTACCGCTCACCGCTCACCGCTCACCGCTTACCGCTCACCACCTCCATCACCCACACGTCGCTCCGCTGCTCGGTGGCGGTGTAGACCAGCCGGCCTTCGCCGGTGCTCCACCCGAACGCGCGTTTCGCCGCATCGATCGTGAGCAGCCGCCGGGGTGCGCCGCCGTCGAGCGGAATGCTCCAGATCAGCGAGTTGTCTTCGGCGTCGGCGCTTCGGGTGTAGAGGGCGCGCCGGTCCTCGCTCCACCACACCTGGTCACCCCGAACCGCGCGAGGGCCGGTGGTGTCCGCGAGCACTCGGGGCGGACCCGAATCCGCCGGCATGATCCAGAGCGCCCCGTTCGAGAGCGCGCTGCTGAAGACGATTTCGCGGCCGTCGGGTGACCAGTGCGGGAAGAAGCCGAACCCGGTCCGCTCGACCGGCTTCTGCCAGGCGCCGTTCACCCGGCGCACGGTCCAGACGCCGCCCTGGCCCGTGAAGATGCAGTAGGCGAGGCGATTGCCGTCGGGCGCCCACGAGGGCATTGCCTCCTGCGCCGGCGAGGAGGTCACCCGCTGGACCGGGCCGCCGTCGAGCGGGACCACCCAGATGTCGCGCGAGCCGCCGCGCCACGAGTGAAACGCGACCTCACGGCCGTCCGGGGACGGCACCGCGAAGAAGTCGTCGCTCGAGTCGGTGGTGAGCCGCTCGGGCGTGCCGCCGGGCAGGGCCATCCGATACAGATCCATGTTGCCGCTCAGGTCGGAATCGTAGTACAGCCACCGGCCGTCCTGCGAGAGATTTACCTGCTCGATGTACTGCGACCCGTGGGTGAGCTGCGTCGCCCCCTCGATGGTACCCGGCGGGTGCGCCGGGAGAGCGACGGACCAGGCGTTGCTCTCGAGCGCGAGATCGGCATACGCCAGCCGCCGGCCGTCGGCCGAGAGCGAGATGGTATGGGCGTTGAGGCCCGTGGTCAGCCGGAGCGCCGGGCCGCGGGCCGTGCCGCCCGACACCTCCTGGGCGAAGACGTCGGCGGGGCCGAAGCGATTGGAGACGAAGTAGACCCAGCCGCCATCGGGCGACCAGACGGGGCTCAGGTTGAGCGAGACGCTGTCGGTAAGCGGCACGACCCGGCCGTCCCGCAGGCGCACGGTCACGACCCGGCTGGGCGAGACGTTGCCGAACAGGAGCCCGGGCGTGAGCGAGATCGCGTTGCCGGAGGAGCACGCGACGTAATCGCCGCCGGGATTCCAGGTGCAGCCGTGCGCCTCGACCACCCGGGCGACACCGCGCGACTCGCCCCGGGTCTCGCGGAGGAAGACGGAATCCCCGACGACGTACGCGATGCGCTTCCCGTCGGGTGCCCAGGCCGCCGAGACCACCGGCCCGGTCCGGCCCGGCGGCACCTCGGGCGTCTCGACGCCGCCGGTGGCGGCGACGCTCACCACGCCGCCCCGCTCGAGGAACAGGACTCGGCTCCCGTCGGGCGACCAGCGCGGGTGCGACTGGACCTGGGTGGTGTCGTCGGTGAGCGGAATGCCGCGGCCGCCGGCCACCGGCCGGACGAAGACGCGCATCCGCTCCGGGCTGCCGCTGGCGTAGGCAACCGTCTTCCCGTCCGGCGAGATGGCCGGCAGCACCTCCAGCGCGGGATCCCAGGTCACCTTGATGGCGGAGCCGAAGCTCATCGGCAGGGCGGCGGGGCGCGGGCGGCGGGCGCCGAGGGCATATGCGGCGACGGCCACCGCGCCGAGTCCAAGCAGCAGCGGAATGCGCCTCCGCCATGACACCGTGCCCGCGGCCGGCAGCCGGGCCCGTCCGCTGGTGCGGCGGCCGGCACGCTCGCCGCCCAGCCCGGCGGCGAACTCGTGCGCCGAGCCGAACCGGTCGGCCGGCAGCTTCTCCAGGGCGGTGAGGACCGTCTCCTCGACCTCGGGCGGGATGGAACGCCGGCGGGGCGCCATCGGGCGGGGGTCCTCGGTCAGGACCTTGGCCACGATCGCCTGCGCGGTGGGGCCGCTGAAGGGCGGCTCGCCGATCAGCATCTCGTAGGTGACCGCGCCGAGCGCGTAGATGTCGCTCCGGGCGGTGATCTCCCGCTCGCCCATCGCCTGCTCGGGCGACATGTAGGCCGGCGTCCCGATGGACATGCCGGTCTCGGTGATGCGGGTGCCGCCCGCCTTGCTCGCCGCCAGCGCGATGCCGAAGTCGGCCACCAGCGCCGAGCCGTCGTGGAGCAGGATGTTCTCCGGCTTGATGTCGCGGTGGATCACGCCGTGGCGGTGCGCATAGTCGAGCGCGCTCGCGACCTCGCAGGCAATCCGGACCGCATCGCCGACGGGGAGCTGCTTCTCGCGATTGAGCCGGTCGCGGAGCGTCTCGCCTTCGACGAAGGGCATGGCGTAGAAGAGGAAAGTCTCAGGTCGTAAGTCGTAAGTCGTAGGCAAATCGCTTACGACTTGCGACTTGCGACTTACGACTGCTTCACCCGAATCGAACAACGGCAGAATGTGCGGATGCTGCAGGTTGGCCGTGGTCCTGATCTCGCTCAGGAAGCGCTCGGCGCCGATGACGGCGGCGAGCTCGGGCCGGAGGACCTTGATGGCGACCTGGCGATCGTGCCGCAGGTCCTGCGCGAGGTACACGGTGGCCATGCCGCCGGCGCCGAGCTCGCGCTCAATGCGGTAGCGGTCGGCCAGGGCGGCGGCGAGGCGGGACGGGGGCTCGTTCATTGGGGTTGTGCCCATCAATATCCACCCCGGGCGCGATTCGGGAAGGGTCAGGCTAATGCAAGTCCGCTCGCGAGGTTGCTGTCATTCGCACTTCCGCACCTCCGGCTCCCTCCCTAGTATTAGCGTAATTGCCCACCATGTCTCTACCGGCGGTACATGGCTGACCTGCGCGCGCAACTCGAAGAGGGGCTGAGCGGCGCCTACGCGATCGAGCGGGAGCTCGGACGCGGGGGGATGGCCACCGTCTTCCTGGCGCGCGACCTCAAGCACGATCGGCTGGTCGCCCTGAAGGTGCTCCACGCCGAGCTCGCCGCCACGCTCGGTCCCGAACGGTTCCAGCGCGAGATCCGGCTGGCTGCTCGCCTCCAGCATCCTCACATTCTTACGGTTCTGGATTCCGGCGAGGCAGTCGTG
>DASSBA010000048.1:0-2358 GCA_035699205.1 Gemmatimonadales bacterium | reverse complement strand
CGCTGCTGCAGCGTGGCGATGTAGCGCTTGCCGCCGTCGCGCAGGTCGCGCAGCTCGTCCAGGGTGGAGTCGAAACCAGGCCGGATGACGCCGCCATCATTGAGCACGGCGGGCGGCCGTTCCGTAAGCGCGCTGCTGAGCTGGGTCGTGAGGTCGCCGTGCAGGTCAAAGCGCTGCTCCACCCGCTCGAGATGACGGCTCGAATCGCGATTACCGAGGCCGCGCAGTGCGTCGAGCACATCCGGCAGACGCGAGAGGGAATCACGGAGTGCCGCCATTTCGCGCGGCGTGGCGCGTCCCGCCGCGGCGCGTCCCGCCAGCCGCTCGAGATCACGCACCCCATCCAGCGCGTCACGCAGGCGCTCCCGGCTCCGGTGGTCTTTCGCGAGCACGTCCACTGCGTCGAGCCGAGCAGTGATGGCGTCGGCTATGGCGAGCGGGGAGAGCAGCCACTGGCGAAGGAGGCGAGCGCCCATTGGCGTCACCGTGGCATCGAGCGACTCCAGCAGGGTGGCGCCGCGCGCGCCAGCGCGGAGCGGGTCCACCAGCTCCAGGTTGCGGCGCGTCATCTCGTCGAGCCAGAGGAACGAGCTGCTGCGGCGGATAGTGGGGCGCGCGAGGTGTGGCAGGCCGGCTGGCTGGAGCTCGGTGAGATAACGGAGCAGGGCACCGGCCGCGCCCACGGCGGCGGCATCATCGGCGCCGACGCCCAGTCCGTCCAGCGACGCGAGGTTGAACCGGCGGCAGAGATCCTCGCGCGCGAGCTCGGGATCGAATTCCCATGTCTCGCGCGCGGTGCGCATGACGGTATCGTCCACCGGAATCACCGCGTCAGCCGCGGCGACAATCTCCTGCGGCGCCAGCCGGGCAAGCGCCTCGGCCACGCCATCGCCGCCGATGCTTTCCAGCACGAACTCGCCGGTGGACAGGTCCACGGCTGCCAGACCGCAGGCCCGACCGATGGAAAGCGCGACGAGATAGTTGTTGCGGCTGCCGGGGAGCCAGCCGTCCTGCAGCATGGCGCCCGGCGTGACGGTCTCCACCACCTCGCGCCGGACGATGCCCTTGGCGAGCTTCGGATCTTCTACCTGCTCGCAGATGGCCACGCGGTGTCCCGCGGTCACCAGCTGGCGGAGATAATCGGCGGCGGCCTTCACCGGTACGCCGGCGAGCGGCACCCCGTCCCCACGCGACGTCAGCGTGATGTCGAGGACGCGGGCACCCAGCTCCGCGTCGTCAAAGAACATCTCGTAGAAGTCGCCCATGCGGAAGAACAGGATCGCGTTCTGGTGGCGGGCCTTGATCTCGCGATACTGCTGCATCAGCGGGGTGCTGCTGCGGCGGGCACCCGTGCTCATTGATCCTTGACGATGAAGGCGCCGGGGAAATCCTTCTCCAGCCGCCGCTGCGCGGCGGCGGCACCTTCGCGCGTGGCGAATCCGCCTGCCCGCACCTTGAGAAATCCGCCTTCTTCAGCGATGAGCGCTTCATATCCCAGCGCGCGCACGCGTGTCGCAGTCTCATTGGCCAGCGCCCGCGTACCGGCGGCGACGACCTGGACGCGAAAGACGGACTCGGGCTGCGGGACGCGGGACTCGGGCTGTGTCGAGGGCTCAGAGTCGAGGGTCAAGGGTCGAGATACAGGAACAGTATCCCGCGTCCCGCGTCCCGCGTCCACCGCGTCCCGCGTCACGCGTCCCGAGTCCACTGTTCCGGCGCTCACCAGTACCACCGTATCCCTTGGCGCTCCCGGCGGCGCCTTGGCCCTGCCTTCGGCCAGCGCGCTTTCGGAGCAGCGCCGGGTAAAGGCCTGTAATTGATCGCGGATGGTGGCGGAACCGTCGGCGACGCGGGCCAGTCCCATGCCCACCCATTCACAGCCGGACTTTTCCTGGTGGGCATCGAAATAGGTGCGGGCCGCCCAGAATGCCGCGTCGGCAAAAACATCCGAACGCGGGAAGTCAGTCCGCAGCCGCTCCAGGTCGCGCATGGCGGCGGGAAGGTTGCCGCCGGCGTAGTGCAGCTGCGCGAGACGCAGCAGCGCGTCATCTGCCCAGGGTGTGAGTGAGTGCTCCACCACGACCTGCTGCAGGGTGCGGCGCATGCTGTCGGGATCGGTGGCGAGGATGCCGGCCGTGTAGAGCGCTTCAGCGTACCGCGGAGATTTCTCGTCCGTAGCGGCACGGACGGCGCGCAGCAAAACGAGCGCGGAATCACGGTTCCCGTCCTGCGCCAGCGACACTGCCTGGCGAAGCTGCGGATCCGTCTGCGCCGGGAGAGTGCGGGCACCGAGCAGGATCGCGCCAAGCAGGACCGAGGTGATCGCGAGCGGTCGCATCAGCGCGCGCCTGCCGGAAC
>DASSBA010000047.1:0-1154 GCA_035699205.1 Gemmatimonadales bacterium | reverse complement strand
TACCCGACCGGCACCGTGCGGACCTGCGCACTCTTCTCGGGTCCGGCCACGCCGCCCGCCCCTGCAACGAACGAGGGCCAGATCGCGTGCACGCCGTAGTCCGCGCGGGGCGGCCATGAGCATTCGCCGCTCACTTCGCTCGCAGCTGGTGGCCGAGCTCGTCCTCGTGGCGAGCGCGGCTGTTGTGCTGGTAGGGATCATCACCGCGCTGGTGGCCGGCGCCGACCTCTCGGCGCTCATCCTGCCGCTCGCCGCGTTCTGGGCCGGCAGCACCATCGTGCTCCTGGTCTTCGGCCTCCACCTGCTGCGCCGACAAGTGCTGCAGCCGCTGGACGCGCTGGCTGAGGAGGCGGATGCCTTGGCGGACGCGGGACGCGGGACGCGGGACGCGGGGTCGGGAAGAGCCGCCGAGCCGCCGAGCCGCCGAGCCGCCGAGTATCCGACCGCCGAGTTCGCCACCCTCGCCGAGCGCTTCCGCGCCATGGCCGAGGGATTGCTCAGCGCACAGGGGCAGGTGGTCCGCAGCGAGAAGCTTGCCGGCATCGGCCGGCTCGCGGCCGGCGTGGCGCATGAGGTGCGCAACCCGCTGGGAGCCATTGCCAACTGGATCGAGGTTCTCCGCCAGCGGGGCACCGACCCCGCCGTGCTGGAGCAGATGCGTGATGCCGTGGACCGGATCGACCGGATTGTGGCTTCGATGCTCGAGTACGCTCGGCCGGGGAAGGCCACCGAACAGAGCGATCTGTCGAGCGTCGTGCGCCGAGCAACGAGCTTTCTCGAGTCGCAGGGCGCACTGCGGGAAACACATCTGGAGCTGGATCTCGCGCCTGGCGTGGCAGCGGTACTCGGCGACGCGCACGCGCTGGAGCAGGTGGTCATCAACCTCGTGCTGAACGCGCGTGACTCGGCGGCTCGGCGCATCGTCGTCTCGGTGGCGTCACACGCGCTGAAATCAGGCCGCCGACCGGTGGCGCGCCAGGAAGACGCTGACGGTGTGCGACGGATCCGCCCCATCGAGCCGAGGCCAGTGCCCGCCGAGTACGTGGGGCGTTCGCCCGGCGCGCTGCTGGTGGTTGCGGATGACGGGCCCGGCATTGCCGAAGAAGATCGGGAGCGGGTCTTCGACCCGTTCTATACCACGCGGGATCCGGGGA
>DASSBA010000046.1:0-3644 GCA_035699205.1 Gemmatimonadales bacterium | reverse complement strand
CGGCGTGTAGCCCAGCAGGCCGTAGGTGTTCCCGCCGTACGAGAGGAAGGTCACGATCCCCTGGATGTTCCCCTGCTCCGTCTGCGCCTGGAAGTAGCCCGACGCCGCGGGCAGGCCGTTGATGGAGCTGGTGGACGTGTTTCCCGCCTGGACCCCCTGCTGCGACAGGAACTGCCGCGCCGCCTGCTCGGGCGGGGTCTGGCCGGCCAGGCCGAGCTGGATGATGGCGTCCTGCTGCGGGCTCACGGCCACCACCGCGTCGGGCGCGTTCTGCGTCTGCCACCCCTCGGGGTAGGTGAGCTGGAACTTGAGGTCCGGGTGGTAGAAGGTGCTGCCCTCGAAGAACCCCTGCCGCGGGTCCTCGCCGTAGGTCATCCCCGCGATGTGCTGCAGGTAGACGTCGCGGTTGGTGATGGTATTGGCCAGGCTCCGCGACAGCGTATCCAGCCGCTGCTCGGTATTCTGCACCCGGGTGCCGGGGTCCGGGTGGGTGGCGAGCCACTCGGGCAGCTTCCCGCCGCCGCTCGTGGCGCTGATCCGGTCGAGCGTCTGGAACACGTTCGCCATCTCGCGCACGTCGTAGTTCTGGTTGAGCGCGTAGCGGAACCCCGCCTTGTCCGCCTGGTTCTCGGCGTCGCGGCTGTACTTGAGGAACAGGATGCCGAGCCCCTGGCTCGCGATCCCGGCGACCTTGGCCACGTCCGACGACAGGATGCTCCCGATGCCGAGCCCGAGCTGGGCCACCTGCGCCTTGCTCATCTGCTGCACCGAGTGCCGGTTGGTCACGTGCCCGATCTCGTGGCCGATGACCGTGGCCAGCTCCGCCTCGTCGTTGATGGCCGTCATGAGGCCGCGGGTGACGAAGATGAACCCGCCGGGCAGCGCGAACGCGTTGACCGACGCGTCGTTCACGACGTGGAACTCCCAGGGCAGGTTGGGCCGCTCCGACGCCTTGGCCATCTTCATGCCGATGGCGGAGACGTACGCCTGCAGCGCCGGATCCTTGTAGAACCCGATCGACTGCTCCACCTGTTGCGCCGCCTCCTTGCCCATCTGGATCTCCTGCTCCTCGGAGACCAGGGAGAGCTCGTTCTTCCCGGTGACGGGATTTCGCGCGCACCCGGTAGGGGCGAGCGAGAGGGCACCAGCAAGCAGGAGCGAGGAGACAGGGAGAGCCACGCGGCGGATCATGGACGTTCCTCGGTTGGCGGTCAGCGCCGGGCAACGGGACGCCATGGAATGTACGCGGGAGCGGGGAGGGTCGGCTGTGATGCGCGTCAGCGGGCGCCTAATCACGTGTAGCGCAATGCTTTAACAGCGTGAGCGGTGAGCGGTAAGCGGTGAGCGGGAATCCCCGGGAGCCACCGCTTACCGCTCACCGCTCACCGCGTTCAATCGAGCAGCCCCGGCGACGTCAGCTCCTCGTCCACCGTCGGCACCGCCGCCCGGTTCCGCCGCGTCAGCCGCTGGCGGAAGAATTCCACGGTGTGCTCCAGCCCCTGGGCCAGCTGCGTGCGCGGCTCCCAGCCGAGCCACTCGCGCGCGCGGGCGATGTCGGGCTGCCGCCGGGTCGGGTCGTCCTGCGGGAGCGGGCGGAAGGTGATCCGCACGTCGCCGCCCACCATCTCCATCACCCGCTCCGCCAGCTCGCGGATGGTGAACTCGACCGGGTTGCCCAGGTTGACGGGCTCGTGCCGCCCGTCGGAGTTCATGAGCCGCACCAGCCCGTCCACCAGGTCGTCCACGTAGCAGAAGGAGCGGGTCTGCTCGCCGCTGCCGTAGAGCGTGAGCTCCTGCCCCCGGAGCGCCTGCACGATGAAGTTGGAGACGACCCGGCCGTCGTTCTCCGCCATGCGCGGGCCGTAGGTGTTGAAGATCCGGGCGATCCGGATGTCCACCCCGTCCTCGCGGTGGTAGTCCGACATGAGCGTCTCGGCCACGCGCTTCCCCTCGTCGTAGCAGGCGCGCGGGCCGATCGGGTTCACGTTGCCCCAGTAGCCCTCGACCTGCGGGTGCACGGTCGGGTCGCCGTAGACCTCGGAGGTGGAGGCCTGGAGGATGCGGGCCCGGACGCGCTTGGCCAGCACCAGCATGTTGATGGCGCCCATGACGTTCGACTTGACGGTCTTGACCGGGTTGTACTGGTAGTGCACCGGCGAGGCGGGACAGGCCAGGTTGTAGATCTGGTCCACCTCGGTGAACAGCGGCTCGCACACGTCGTGGCGCAGCACCTCGAACGCGGGATGGTCGAGCAGGTGCTCGATGTTCTCGCGCCGGCCGGTGAAGAAGTTGTCGAGGCAGACGACCTGGTGCCCGTCGGCCAGGAGGCGGTCGGAGAGGTGCGAGCCGATGAAGCCGGCGCCGCCGGTGACGAGGACGCGCACGCTACTTCTTCCGCGCCGACTTCGGTGCCGGTGCCGGCGCCGGCTGGCTGTCCGCCGCGGCGGCGTCCACCGAATCCGGCTCCGGCTCCGGCTGATCCTCGACCAGCCTGCCGCTGCGATCGGCGAGCGTGAAGGCTCCCTGCCCCCGCGCGTCCACTCCGAGCCCCGCCCTGGTGGTGCCGTCCCGGTCCGCGAAGACCAGATTGGACGAGCCGTTGCTCTGCATGCCGAGCACCGCCCGCGGTACGCCCGACCGGTCGCTCATCACGAACGACGTGGACTGGTCGGGCAGGGCGCCCAGCACCACCAGCTTCTTGTCGCTGGTGTCCGAGAAGGAGAGCCCGGACGAGCCGTCGGACAACAGGCTGAGCCGCACCCGGGGTGTGCCCCGCAGGTCGCTGAGCTGGAGCCGTATCGTGCCGTCCTCGGCGATCCCCCAGGTTCCGCGGGTCGTACCCTGCTGGTCGCGGATGGTGAATTGGTGCGCGGTGAGATTCTGGGGCACGCCGCCGGCCAGACCGAACCGCCCCGAGTACCAGAAGACCGCCACCGTCGCGCCCAGCACCAGGGCCATGGCGACGAACATCATGTTGCCGAACCGGCGCAGCCGCCGGTTCTCGCGCTCGACCCGGTCGAGCCGCTCCAGCAGGACGGTCTCGACGCGGTGGATGAAATCCGGGCTGGTGCCCTGGGCATCGGCGGTCACGCGGTCCTCGAGTCGTCCAGGAAGTAGGAGCGGCAGGCCCGGTCCACCATCTCGACGGATGCTTCCGGCGGCACCTGGTGGAACCGGGCGATGTCCACCACGTGGTCGAGGATGTCGCGCGGGTGGCAGCCGCGCGGCTGGATCGAGTGCCGGCCGAACCAGTTGTCGTAGATGTAGCGGACGATCGCGGGATCGTACGCGATCCTGCGCTCCTCGCAGTTCCGCTCGAAGATGTCGGCGAACTGCCCCGGGTTCGGCCCTTCGATCATGATCTTGTAGTGGATGCGCCGGAGGAACGCCTCCTCCACCAGGTGCGACGGCTCGAGGTTGGTCGAGATGATGAGCAGGGTGTCGAACGGGACCGGGAACTTCCCGCCGGTATGCAGCGTGAGGAAGTCGATCCGCTTCTCGAGCGGCACGATCCACCGGTTGAGCAGGTCCTTCGGCGGCACCCGCTGGCGGCCGAAGTCGTCGAGAATGAGCACGCCGCCGTTCGCCTTCACCTGGAACGGCGCCTGGTACATCTTGGTGTACCGGTCGTACTGCAGGTCGAG
>DASSBA010000045.1:0-6329 GCA_035699205.1 Gemmatimonadales bacterium | reverse complement strand
TGTTCGAGAAGGACCGGGTAGTGAAGGACGCGCTGGGCCCGCACCTGACCGAGCGGTTTCTCGAGGCCAAGCGGAACGAGGTGCTGCAGTACAACCTCCAGGTGAGCCAGTGGGAGATCGACACGTATCTGGGGAGATATTGAGGGTCCTTCACCCCGCGCTCGTCAGCTCCAGCGTGATCCGCCCGAACGGCAGGGGCAGCTCCATCTCGACCGGCAACCGCCGAGCGTCGTCCGTCATCCCCACGCTCATCCGGAGCGAGCGGGACGTGACCTCCAGCAGCAGGACCGGGGCGGTGCGGCCCCCGGGCAACGGGCGCACCTCCCGTCCGACGACGCGGACCTGGATCGGGTTGTATCCCGTCTTGAAGTAGCGCGGGAACTCGTAGGTGGCGCCCACCTTGAGCGGCACGGTGCGCAGGTAGTAGAGGAAGGCCAGCTCGTCGAGCGGGTTACGGGGGGCCTGCCAATCCTGCGGGTTCCCGTCTTCGCGGTACCGGCTCGAATCGGGAATGATCTGGTACCGCGATTCCTCGACCCGACTGCCCTGGAAGAAGCGGCGGTGGAAGCGGAGTGAATTGAAGCCCTGGCGGCCCACGTAGGACGTGAGCTCCGCGCCGACCCGGAGCCCCATGGGCCGGCCCTCGCCCGTGGCTTCGAAGACGAAGGCCTCCCGCCCGCGCTCCCGGGTCATCGGGTTGACCGACATCGTGGCGGTGCCGATCGGCATCATGCCGAGGCTGGCGTCGTACTGCAGCGTTTCGCCGACGGCGAAGGGATACGGGGCGGCCAGACGCGCCAGCAGCGCCGCATGAAGGAGAAGCGGGGTAAGCGGCATGTGTGATCCTTCGATGGAAGCTGGTGGACGATAATCGGTGCGGACGGCACGCGACAACCATGCCACCAGTCTCGCCCGCGGGCTACCTGTTCGATCTCGACGGCACGCTCTACACCGGTGACGCCGCACTGCCCGGCGCGGCGGACACCCTCGCCCGTCTCCGGGTGCGCGGCGTGCCGTTCCGCCTGGTGACCAACACCACGAGCCGCTCACGGCGGATGCTGGTCGAGCGGCTGGCGGGCTACGGCTTCGGCGTGGCCGGGGAGGAGATCGTGACCGCCACGCTCGCCGGGATGGAGCTGCTGCGGGCGGGCGGCTACGCACGGATCGCGCCCTTCGTGCCCGACGGCGCGCTGGAGGACCTGGCGGGCCTCGTGCTCGCGGGCGGCACGTCGGGCCGTCCCCGCGCGCCGGCCGATGCCGTCGTGGTCGCCGACCTCGGCGAGCGCTGGACCTTCGCGCTGCTGCAGGAGGCCTTCGAGCAGCTCATGGCCGGCGCCGCATTCGTCGCCCTCTCCCGCGACCGCTACTTCCACCAGGGCGGCCGGCTGGTGCTCGACGCGGGCCCGTTCGTGGCCGCGCTGGAGTATGCCGCGGGCGCCAGCGCCACGGTGGCCGGCAAGCCGAGCCCCGCCTTCTTCCGGGCCGCGGTGCGGAGTCTGGACCTGCCGCCCGAGCGGGTGGCGATGGTCGGCGACGACCTCTGGTCCGACGTGGACGGCGCCCAGCGCGCGGGGCTGCAGGGCTGGCTGGTTCGCACCGGCAAATTCCGCGAGGACATCCTCCTCGGCAGCGGGATCACCCCTGACCGGATTCTCTCCAGCGTGGCCGACGCAGGCTGAGCGTAATGGTATCTTTCCGGCCCTCGTGACTGGAGTGCAATTGCGGTTCCGGCACTTCCTGCCGCTAGTCGTCGCCCTGCTGCCCGTACGTCTCGCCGCGCAGGCACCGGCGGCGAGCGACACGCTGCGCGCCGTCGTGCTGGACCGTCGGGACATCTTCGATCCCGGCGAGCGGGGATGGCTGGCCCGGCTGGGGAACGCCCTGCATGTCGAGACCCGCGCCGTCACGATCCGCCACGAGCTGCTCTTCAGCGCCGGTGAGCCGTTCGATTCGGCCCGGGTTGCCGAGTCGGAGCGGAACCTGCGCGCGCTCGGCATCTTCCGCCGGGTGCTCATCGACACCGTGCGCACCGATTCCGGCCTCGTGGCGCGCGTGCTCACCAAGGACGGCTGGAGCACCAAGGCCGACTGGCGGTTCCGGAGCACCGGAGGCGAGGTCGCCTTCACCATCGGGCTGGTGGAGGACAATCTGCTGGGCACCGCGTCGTCCGCGGCGGTGCGGTACAAGAAGACTCCTGATCGGTCCACGGTGACGCTCGGCCTCCGGCGGCCCCGGCTCTTCGCGGGGTCGGTGGGCCTGGGAGTGGTGTACGAGGACCGATCCGACGGCCGTCTCTCCGCATTGACGCTCGAACAACCATTCTACTCGCTGACGTCGCCCCGGGGATTCCGCTTCGATGCGGAAGACCGGGACGAGCGCGTGCTGCGCTTCTTCAACGGCGCGAACGTGGCGGACGATACCCTGTCCCATCGTTATACCCTGGTCCGCGCCTCCGCGGCCCGGGCGCTCCGCGCCTCATCGGGAGGGTATCTCAGGCTGGGACTCGTGGCCCAGGTCCGGCGCGAGGACTTCCGGCCAGAGGCGTCTGCAACCCCCTTCGGGAAGACGATCACCGGTGCCGCCGGGCCGTACCTCGCCTGGAGCCGCGCCGATTATCTGGTGACCCATGGCTTCGCCGGATTCGCGCGCGAGGAGGACGTGGATGTGGGCCTCACGGTCCGGCTGGGCCTGCTGGCCGCGCCGAAGCTCTTCGGCTACGAGCGCGACGGCATCGGGCCGCAGCTCGCGGCCCGGCTGGGCGCGCGGCTGCCGGGCGGGTTCGGATATCTCGAAGCCGCCGCGGGAGGGCTGTTCGACACCGCGGGGCTCGACAGCGGCTCCGTGCAGGTCGCGGCCACGGCCGTCCTCAAGCCCCAACGGCACCAGGTGGGAATCCTCCACGTCGAAGCGGGCTGGCTCGAGGACCCCGTTCCCGGCGCGGAGTTCGACCTTGGACTCGGGGCCGGGCCGCGCGCATTCCGCAGCCACGCGTTCACCGGCGACCGGGCATACTTCGCCACCGCCGAGTATCGGGTCACCGTAGTGGAGGATTTTCTCGGAATGGTCGGGCTGGGATTCGCCGGGTTCGTGGACCACGGAGGGGCCTGGTACTCGGGCTCCCCGCGGCGGACGGGGTGGGACGCCGGACTCGGACTCCGGCTGGGCGCGAGCCGATCCACCGATACCGACGCGCTCCGGTTCGACCTCGCCCATCGGTTCGGCAACGACGCCCAGGGCTCGGGCTGGGTGATCACGGTGGGCAAGGGGTTCGTCTTCTCGCCGCTGGGACGGGTGCCGTTGTAAGCGCCCTGTCCCGCGTCAGACCGGCCCGCTCAGGACCAGCCGACTCACGACGACCGCCACGATGATGACCAGCAGGATCAGCAGGACGAGCGCCAGCACCGTGATCCCCCGCCGCCGGGCCAGCCTATTTCCGTGACGCATGTCGCACTCCGGTCAGAAGTCCGCACATAGTATGGGGTGAGGTAGCCTTCCACCAGCGCAAGGGCGGCCGAGGCCTGTCATGACCGATGTCGCGGTCGTTCTGAACCCTGGTTCCGGCGCGGGCAATGGGGCCTCCCCGGAGCGGATCGCCGCGCTCTTCGCCGACCACGGCCGGGAGGCGGCCATCCTGCCGGTCGGGCCGGGAGCGACGATCGGCGGCCAGGCCCGGGCCGCGATCGAGGCGGGTTGCCGGGTCCTCGTAGCCGCGGGTGGCGACGGCACGGTGAGCGCGGTGGCGGGAGCGGTGGCCGGCGGATCGGTGCCGCTCGGCGTGCTGCCGATCGGCACGCTCAATCACTTCGCGAAGGATCTGGGCCTGCCGCTCGGGCTCCCGGAAGCCGTGGCGGTGGTGGCGCAGGGGACGATGCGACAGGTGGACGTGGGCGAGGTGAACGGCAGAGTGTTCCTGAACAATTCGAGCCTCGGCGTGTACCCGCGGATCGTGGAGCTCCGGGCACGCTACGCCGGCCGTGGCGCGGCCAAATGGATGGCCGCGCTGTGGGCCGCCCTCGCCGTGCTCCGGCGCCGGCCATTCCTGACCGTCCGCATCCGCACGAAGGACGAGGTGGTCGTCCGGCGGACCCCGTTCGTGTTCGTCGGCAACAACGAATACCGGATGGCGGGCCTGCACGGTGCCTCGCGCGCCTCGCTGACGGGCGGCAGGCTGGCGCTCTACGCCATGGACGCCTCGCGCCGCCCCAGCCTGCTCCGGCTCGGCTGGGAGGTGTTCCGGCACGGTGCGGAGCAAGTGCGCGAGCTCGATCTGCTGCAGGTCAGCGAGGCGGTCGTGGAGACCAGGCGGCACGACCTGCGGGTCGCGCTCGACGGCGAGGTGGTCGTCCTGGCCTCGCCGCTCGAGTATCGCAGCCGGCCGGGCGCCCTGCGGGTCATGGCGCCGTGAGCCGGGCGGTCCTGCGGGGCAGGTTGCCTTCCGGCGTTCGCGAGGGCATGTTTCGCGGGCCTTCCCACCACCTCTGGCCGGCCAGCTCGCCTCCCGGCCGCCGCGAAGTCGCCCGCACAACCTGGGGATCCGACGCGCAGAGGACATTTTCCCGCCGCTGGAGAGCCGCATGCGTCGTCTGCGTATAGGCATCTTGGATCTTGTCACGAAGAGTCCCAACCCGTCGCTGTACGGGCGAATCATGAACGCCAATCTGGCCAGCATCATGCCGCAGGTCATCGGCGTGTGGTGCGAACAGGAGGGTCACGACGTGACCCTCGTGTGCTATACGGGGCTCGAGAACCTGCTGGAGGAGCTGCCCAAGGATCTCGACGTCCTCTTCGTGGGGGCCTTCTCGCAGTCGGCCCTCCTGGCGTATGCGGTAAGCAACATGTTCCGCGGGAAGGGCACCGTCACCGTGCTCGGCGGCCCCCACGCGCGGTGCTACCCCGAGGACGCGCGCAAGTATTTCGACTACGTGCTGGGATTCACCGACCGGAGCGTGGTCGCCGAGATGCTGCGGGACTGCCAGCCGCATCGCCCGTATGGCGCGCACCTCTCGGCGGCTTCGCAGCCGCTCGAGCTCCCCACGCTGCGTGACCGCTGGAAGTTCACCGAGGCCGTGCTGACCAAGGCACCGACCATCAAGATCGTCCCGATGATCGGGAGCCTGGGGTGCCCCTACAGCTGCGCCTTCTGCATCGACTCGACCGTGGAGTACCAGCCGCTGGGCTTCGAGAGCCTGCGGGACGACCTGGCGTTCCTGCTCACGAAAATGAAGAACCCGATCGTCGGCTGGCACGACCCCAACTTCGGCGTGCGGTTCGACGACTACATGGGCGCGGTGGAGGCGGCGGTGCCTCCGGGCCGGATGCGGCACATCGCGGAGAGCAGCCTGTCGCTGCTCTCGGAGCCGCACCTCAAGCGCCTCAGGGCGAACGGCTTCCGGGCGATCCTCCCCGGCATCGAGTCGTGGTACGATCTGGGCAACAAGTCGAAGACGCGGCGCACGGGGATGGACAAGGTGCAGCAGGTGGCGGATCACGTGAACATGATCCTGCGCTACATCCCGTACATTCAGACCAATTTCGTCATGGGCCTCGACGGCGACATGGGCCCGGAGCCGTTCGAGCTGACCAAGACGTTCATCGACCTGGCGCCGGGAGCGTTTCCGGCCTACTCACTGCTGTCCGCGTTCGGCCGCGCGGCACCGCTCAATCTCGAGTACCAGCGTGACGGGCGGGTCCTGCCCTTCCCGTTCCACTTCCTCAACAACAATCACGCGATGAACGTGCGGCCGAAGAACTACGGCTGGCCCGAGTTCTACGACGGGCTCATCGACGTGACGCGGCACTCGTTCTCCTGGAAGGCCATCGCGCGGCGCATTCCGGCGACGGCCACCGCGATCCCCAAGTGGATGAATATCGTGCGCGCGATGTCGTCGGAGGGGTGGGGGCGGATCCGGTATCACACGACCATCCGCCGGCTGCTCGACACCGATCCGTCGGTGCGGGCGTACATGGATGGCGAGACGACCGTGCTGCCGCAGTTCTACGTGGACCGCATCCGCCGGGAACTGGGCTCCATGTACCAGTACCTGCCCGAGGGCGCGATGTACCACGATCCGAACGCCTACCTCGCCACCGCCGGCGAGCAGGCCGAGCCGGTGTCCATCGGGGGAAGGGGCAAGCGCAAGGCGAGCTGAGGCGGGCGCCTCACTCGTCCGCGAGGCGGGTCCGCATGTTGATCCAGGAGCCGACCCGCTTCCTGCCGCCCCGGAACTCGAAGTGCTCCTCCGCCATCAGCCGCTCTCCCTGCGGCGTCGCCGGCGCGGTCAGGTGCCACAGCAGCAGCTGCTGGCCGATGGCCGACGCCGCCATCCAGA
>DASSBA010000044.1:0-62354 GCA_035699205.1 Gemmatimonadales bacterium | reverse complement strand
GCCACCGCGCAGTAGGTGCAGTTCCGGGTGCAGACGTCACCCAGGATCATGAAGGTGGCGGCCTTGTGCTCCCAGCATTCCCCGATGTTGGGGCAGCGGGCTTCCTCGCACACGGTGTGGAGCCCCAGCTCACGCATCAGGCTCTTGAGGTGCGTGTAGTTGGGGCCGCCGGGGGCCTTGACCTTGAGCCAGCTGGGCTTGCGGGCTGGAACGCCCGAGTGATATGGGGGCGCCTGGACGGGAGCCGAGCGCGTCAACTGGATCAACGGAACTGCCACTACCTCTCTCCTGTAGACCTGCGAGTAGGTCGGTTGTTCGACGTGGAAGGTAGCAACAGCCGGCAACGGATGGTACTGACGTAGCGGGGCGGTCCGAGACGGACCGCCCCGAGGGGAGGTTCTCGGTGCCGACTTCGGCTACTTAGCCCTTGCAACGCTCCAGCAGCTGTTCGGCGTCGCTCCGCACCTCCTGAGAGGACTTTTCCTCCACCTCAGTGGGGCCCCGTTGTGTGGTGTACTCAGCGAACGTCCGAGGCACAACTGTTAGGCTGGTCTGGCCATCGGCGCCTGGGCTGACCTCCACCTCCAGCTTGTTCAGGAGCCGGCGGAACTGCGTATCGCTCCGCCGACTCTTCAAATCGATCTTTGTGCCATTGACTCGGAGCGCCTCTACGTCGAGCGAGTTCTGATTGTAGTCGAGTGCGCCGAGCTGCTCTCTCGCGCACGCGAAGACCGTGTCCGGCGCGGCCATGGTTCGGATCTCTGTGGGGGTCGCGTAGGCGCGCGCGCATGCCGCCAGCACGACGGCGACCGCAAGAAACCAACGATGGTCCATCGAGCACTCCGAGTCTGAAGAGGGGAGGACCTAAATGTGCATTTACCGGCTCCAAAATGATGACGGCCCTCCCGCGAGGGAAGGCCGTCCCATTCCGCACGAAAACGAGGGCGGATTAGAAGAACAGCATCAGGCCGATGGTAGGTGCGAAGGTCTTGTTCTTTTCGGTACCCGCAGGCGCCTCGGAGTTCTTGGTCCAGGCGTAGTTCCCCTCACCGACGACCTTAAGGGACTTGGTGGCCTGATAGTAGATACCACCGGAAATGAGGGTATTCTCGGTCTTGAACGCGGCCTCGCCATCCGTGCTCTTGAGGTAGCTTGATCCATAGCTGCCGGCGATCGTGACCTTGCTGTTGGCCGGGGTGACCGTGATCTGGCCGATGAAGCCGTACGAATCGCGGAGCTCGCCGTCGGCGCCGACGCCGAGGCCGTCCACAACCGTACCGCCACCTGAGTTTACGCCGTTGAACTGAAGCGTGGTCCCAATCCCCTTGCCCCAGTAGCCGGATCCGGTCAGAGAGAGCGTCGTGTTGCCGAACCGGAGACCGCCGCCCACGCCGGCCGCAGTCTTGGAGTCATCCGTTGCTGTATTCTTCGCGTTCTGGGCGGTGCCGTTGACCCATCCCTTAATGTTGCCGCTTGTATATGTGGCCTCGGCCTCGACACGCGGAACTTGGGTCTCATCATAGACCGCGCCGCCGTCGCCAGCGAGCGACGACGGCTGGAAGATGCCGATCGAGAACTGCCCAGGCCTGCTCGCCGGGGTCGAGTACGTCATCTGGGCGACGAAGTTCGGATAAATGTACCCGAAGCCGATGCGCCCGAGCGTCGTGCCGCCGCCGTTGATGCCGCCTGTGGCGCCAATGCCGAACAGCGTCTGGTCCGTAAGGATGTTCTGCCGGTTGAAGAGGCCGATCTCACGGCCGGCTAGGATCTGGCCCCAACTTCCGCCCACGGTGAGGTACACCTGGCGCATGTCGATCTGTGCGCCGAAGCAGTCGTGTGCCTGACCGCCGCACTGGATCTGGGGGGCGAAGCCGAAGTGTACGCCGAGATCCGTCTCGCCTTCCTTGCCTTTCGCATCGAACACGGCGAAGGCGGGGAGCAGACCGGTACGGACATTGAAGCCCTTCGTCCCTGCGCCGACTAACCCGCCCGGCGTGAGGGTCGTCCCATCGTCGCTCGACGACTCGTAGATCGCGAACGCGTTCACATTGCCCGAGAACGTGAAGCTCCAACCGTTGCTCATCTGCATCGTGAGCTGGGCTTCTGCGGCGTTCGCCGCGCCGAACGCCAGACCCAGGCACAACAGTGCGACTTTCTTCATAGGTGCTTCTCCCTCAGTGTAGGAATTGACCGCCAACGACAGCCATACCTCGGGACATGCCTGCACCAGCAATCGGGCCCGCGCCGTGCCGAGCGTACGCTCAGCGCGCAGGTTCAGTCGTCGGACCAGTGAGCGATGTGTTCACCTCCCAGAAAGCGTACCAAGTGGGCAGCGGACGGTGATTTTCCCACCAGTAGTAGTCGTTCACCCGGCTGACGTAGACGTTGGCGCCATAGGGAAACCGGAAGCGCCCGCTCCGGTGCAGCGCCGCCATCGTGTCCCGGAGACCGGCGGAGTCGGGCGCCGCGCCCCTCGCGGCTTCGGCCCCGGCCGCCTGCGCGAAGCCGGCGCCCGCGAGAAACCCGTCCGTGTAGGCGAGCCGGGCATCGGGGCCGAGTCCCCGCCAGTCGTCACCGTCCCACAGGCTCCAGTGCCGGTCGGGACCGAGCTCCGCGCTCGCCCGACCCGCCAGGAACCCCACGGCCACGAGGGCCGCCCACCACCACCGTGCCGCCACGATCGTCCCAATGGAACGGCCGGCAGCGCACCCCGGCGCGGGGAACGCTACCGGCCGAAGCTGGCTGCTACTTCTTCATCGCGCCGGCCTTGGCCGGCAGGCCGAAGACCATCAACGCGTCGCCGAGCGGATAGCTGATCTGGAAGTTGCCGCCGCATGCCACCGCGATGAACTGCTCGCCCTTGAACGTGAACGTCATCGGGGCCGAGTTGCACCCGGCGCCGGCGTTGAACTGCCACAGCAGCTTGCCGGTCTTGGAATTGTAGGCGTTGAAGTTGCCGTTGCCCTCGCCGGTGAAGGTGAGCCCGCCCGCCGTGGACAGCGAGCCGCCCATCATCGGCTGCGGCACCTTGTTCTGCCAGGCGATCTTGCCGGTCTTGAGGTCGACCGCCGAGAAGAGGCCGTACTGCTCCTCGCCCGGGATGGCCACGAAGGCGGAGCCGAGCCACAGGCGGCCCTTTTCCCAGGGTGCGCTGTGCACCTTGTAATGCATGGGCTGGTGCAGGGCCGCGACGAACGCATACTGCAAGGTCGGATCGACGGCGATCGGCGACCACTCCGAGCCGCCGTTGGCGCCCGGCAGCATCCGGGTCCCTTCGGGCGTCGGCAGAGCGAACATGTTCTCCTGCGGCACGAAGGCTTCGCTCTTGCGGACCAGCTTGCCGGTGGCCGCGTCGACCACGTAGAGCCAGCCGGTCTTGCCGGCATGCAGCACGACCTTTTTCCCGCCGAGCGTCGTCACCACCGACGGAGAGGTCGCGTCGAGGTCCCAGATGTCGTGTGGCACCGTCTGGTAGTACCACTTGGTCTTGCCCGACGCCGCGTCGATGGCCACGATGCAGTCGGTGTAGAGATTGTCGCCGGGGCGGAGGCTGCCGTCGAGGTCCGGCGACGGGTTGCCGACGGTCACGAACAGGGTGTTCGACTCCTTGTCGTACGAGGGAGTCGTCCACACGCCGCCGCCGCCGGTCTTCCAGGCATCGGCGTATTTGGCGCTGTCGGCCTTTTCCTTGGCGATGTCGCGATGGAGGTCGGCGTCTTCCGCCTTGGTGGCCCAGGTGCCCGTCCAGCCGTTCGGGGCCTTGTCGTCGAAGGTCGAGTCGCCCTGCGGGGCGGGGATCGAGTACCAGCGCCACACCTGGTCGCCGGTGGCGGCGTTGTAGGCGGTGACGTGGCCGCGGATGCCGTACTCGCCGCCCGACACCCCCACGATCACGTTGTCGCCCACGATGAGCGGCGCGTGGGTGATGCTGTACCCGAACGCCGGATCGGCCACTTCCTTGTCCCAGAGGACCTTGCCGGTCTTGGCATCGAGCGCCACCAGGTGGGCGTCCAGCGTCCCCATGTAGACGTGCGCCCCACCGTGAATGGCCACGCCGCGGTTGTTCGGGCCGCAGCAGTAGATGGTCGTGCCCAGCTTGTGCTCGTACCGCCAGAGTTCCTTCTTGGTGGCCAGATCGTAGGCCATGGCGGTGTTGTACGGCGTCGTCACGTACATCACCCCGTTGGAGACGATCGGCGTGTTCTCGAACGACCCCAGCTTGGCGATCCCGGTCTGGAAGATCATCCGGGGCACCAGCTGCGAGACGTTGGCGGTGGTGATGGTCTTGAGCTTGGAGTACCGCTGGTTCCAGTCGTTCCCACCGTACGTGGTCCAGTCACCGCTCTGGGCAGCGGCCTGACTGGTCGCGAGGAGAAGCACCGGAGTCACCCACCAACGCGCGCTCATGTGCATGGACAGAGTCTTCCTTTCGGCAGAACCTTCGGTGCGGAACGGAGCCTCGGAACGAGGTCCGGGAAGGTCGGAGGGAACTGACCCGACCCGATCAACTCATCCAGGACGGTGGGCCACCATGGACGCGCGCCCGCCGATTCGAGCGTGGCACCGGAGCGTGCGTGCCGCGGGCAATGGCCGTTGGGCGTCGTCGTTTCGGGGGCGCTAAGTGATGAACCGGATACAATCTGCGGTTCACGATCCGGGCGTCAAGACCCCAAGATCCCGACAGTGGCGCCATCCGACCCGGCTCACCAGCGTCAACTGCATTCCATGCAAAGGTTTGCGCGGTTCCGGCAACGTCGCGTTCTGCGCCGTTTGCCCTACTTGAACAGGGCCGCCGCCTTGAGCAGCGTGTTCCACACGCCCCACAGCAGCGGCACCCCGACCAGTAGCCACGCGATCGCGACCAGCCCCCACTGGCCGGATCGCGGAACCGGCGACTGCTCCATGTTGGTCATCCAGACGGCTCCTGCGCTGAGGGCCGCCGGTCGGCGGCCGGAACAATATTCAGGGGATGGGGAATTTATGCAATCGCTCAGGACCGCCCGGGCACTCCCACCAGGCCGCGGTCCCGCGCCAGCTCGTCGTCCGACATGAAGAACCGCTCGGGCACCGGGCGCACCGCCAGGTTCGCGAAGAAGCCCAGCACGAGCAGCCCGGCCATCAGGTACATCGTGACGTTGTACGCCTGCGTCGCGGGAATGCCGTGCTCGATCTGGTACTCCCGGATGTAGTTCACCAGCACGGGCCCCGCCACGCCGGCCGCCGACCACGCGGTGAGCAGCCGGCCGTGGATGGCCCCGACGTACTGCGTGCCGAACAGGTCGGACAGATACGCCGGCACGGTGGCGAATCCGCCGCCGTACATCGAGATGATGAGCGCCGCGCAGATCACGAACAGCTCCACGCTCCGGAGCCGGCCCGCGTACGGCAGGGCGATGTAAAGCAGCGGTCCGAGCGTGAAGAACACGCCATAGGTCACCTTGCGGCCGATCCGGTCCGACAGGGAGCTCCACCCGAACCGTCCCGCCATGTTGAACAGGCTCAGCAGTCCCACGAATCCCGCCGCGGCGCTCGGCTTCACCATCCCCTTGAACATCTCCTGGATCATCGGCGACGCCTGTTCCAGAATCCCGATACCGGCGGTCACGTTGAGGAAGAGCGCCGTCCAGAGCAGGTAGAACGGGACCGTCCGGATGGCCCGGTCCACGTGCACGTGGTGACGGGTGATGAGCCCCCGGTCCTTGAGCGCCGGCGGCTCCCAGCCCGCCGGGCGCCAGCCCGGTGCCGGAATCCGGCAGAGGAACGCCCCGGACAGCATGGCCACGAGATAGATGATTCCGAGCGTGATGAACGACTGGGCCACGCCGACCGACGTCGCGGTCCTGTAGTGATCCAGCAGGACCTGGGACAGCGGGCTGGCGATCATCGCCCCCCCGCCGAAGCCCATGATCGCCAGGCCCGTGGCCATCCCGCGCCGGTCGGGGAACCACTTGATCAGCGTGGAGACGGGGGTGATATAGCCGATACCGAGCCCGCAGCCGCCCAGCACGCCGTAGCCGAGGTAGAGCAGCCAGATGTTGTGCGTCCGGATGCCGACCGCGGAGACGAAGAAGCCGAGGCTCCAGCAGCAGGCGGCCACCACGCCGCTTTTCCGCGGCCCGACGTGCTCCATCCACCGTCCGAATACCGCGGCGGAGAGTCCCAGGAAGACGATCGCGATGGTGAAGATCCAGGCCAGCTCGGTCTGCTTCCAGTCCCCGGCGGCGGGTGCCGTGATCCCGAGAACTTTCGTCAGGGGGAGCTTGAACACGCTGAACGCGTAGGCCTGGCCGATGCTGAGGTGGATGGCGAGGGCGGCGGGCGGAACCAGCCACCGATTGAACCCGGGTCCGGCGACGATCCGTTCCTTGGACAGTAGTCCCGCCATCGCAGCCCTCCTCGATTAAATTCCCGCCGGGAAGCAACTCAAGGTATAGACGACCCGAACCGGGGGCCAGACCGAACCTGATGGTACGCCTCTCCTTCTCCATTCTCGCGCTCGGAGCCGCGGCCGCCTGCGCTGCCGCCCAGACGACGACGTCGGCACCCGCGCCCGCGCCCGCGCCCGCTGCACCCGTGCCCGCCGCGGTCCCTCCCGACGCCGGGCCCCAGACCCCCGACTGGCTCGTCGCCGACAGCGCCGCCCGCACCGTGACCCTCGCGCTTCGGGTCACGCCGGCTCCCGAGGGCGGCGCGGCACTCATCAACGGCCACCGGAGCGGCGAGCTCCAGATCATCGTGCCGCTCGACTGGACCGTGCAGTGGGACTGGCAGTCGGCCGACTCCACGGCGCCCCACAGCCTGGTCGTCATGGCGGAGCGCGAGAAGCTTCCCACCGAGGGCGGTCGCGCCGCGTTCACCAACGCCATGACCCGCATGCTCACCGACGGCCTCCGGCCGGGCCAGGGCGACCGCACCACCTTCACCGCCGATCAGGCCGGCTGGTACTGGATGCTGTGCGGCGTGCCGGGGCACGCGCTCGAGGGCGAGTTCATCGGTCTCCGGGTGGATCCCGAGGCGAAGACCGCCGGGGTGAAGATCAAGTAGAAGGTTCCGCCAGCAACCGCTCGATCTCCCCTTCGAATTCCCGGATCAGCCGCTCGTGCTGCGCTCCCGTTGCCGGCCCGTAGAACCCCGCGTGCACCCGTCGGACGCGGCCGTCACGCCCGAGAAACACCGTCGTGGGGAACGAGGTGAACCCGTGGAGCTGCGGGAGCGTGGCGGCCGCGGCCTCGGTGTCGTTGATTCCGGCGAGCAGCAGCGGGAAGGGAATCCGGAACTTGTCCCGGTATCGGCGGACCTGGCGCGCGTCGGCGGCGGTGTCGCCGGTCACCTCGTACGCGAGGCCGACGATCTCGAGCCCCCGCGCGTGATACTTCCGGTAGAGCCGCACCAGCGCCGGCGCCGAATCGTGGCAGGTGGGGCACCACGTGCCGAAGATGTCCACCAGCACCACCTTCCCCTCGAAGCGCGGATCACGTTCCGTGACGAGGTGCCCGTCGAGGTCCGGGAAGGCGAAGCGGAACGGCGCCGTCGTATCGGCGCCGGTGATCTCGGTCGGCCGCTTCAGGTGTGGGGCGCCGGTGCTCCGCAGCGCGATCCAGGTGGTCTCGGTACGCGGCCCGGCGTGGAACACGCCCCGGAGCGTGTCGCCGTGCACCGTCCCCGTGAGCAGGTAGACGAACGAGCCGTCGAAGTGCGCCAGGGCGAAACTGTCTCCCCGCACGGTCCCCGCGAAGTGGCCGTAATCGCCGGTGTTCGAGATCATCGTACCTTCGAGCCCCTGGGGACCGTTGCGGAACTCGAACACGCGGGGGCTCGAGCCGAAATCCGAGAAGAACGTCGCGTCCCACCGCCCCACGAGCGTCGCGGGTGCCCGGGTCACGGGCCAGCGGCCGCGCGCCGCGCGGAACCGGATCACCCGCGGTCCCCGATTGCCCACGTTGCGGTAGGTGCCGTCGAGCGAATCTCCGCGGACCACGGCCGCGATGCTGGCCGCGTAGTCGGCGATCTCGAGGACGATACTGTCGCCCCGCACCCGCACGTCCGACAGCGGCTGGCACACGCGGCCGTTGCACAGCTGCGCCTTCCAGCTCCCGGCCGCGCCGGCGATCTCCAGCGTGAACGGCAGCGTGCCACCAGCCAGATCGAGCGCCGCGCGCCACGATCCGGCCGGCGACGGCGACGCCAGCGTCGCGAGCCCCGCGGCGGCCGCCCACGCGAGTCGCTTCACGGCACCGCCGACGGACCAGCGGGCAGCGTCAGTCCGCCACCCGCGTACCGCTCGCCGGCCGCGACCGGCGCCGCGATCGTGTTCCCGGGCCAGGGCGCGGGGCAGGGGTAGGCCGAGCTGTAGGCACAGAACGGATTGCGCGCGCGGTTGAAATCGAGCCGGTAGCGCCCGCTGCCGTCGGGAACCAGCGCCACGAACCGTCCCGCCGGATAGCTGCCGTGCCCGTTGGTCCCGTCCCGGAAGTAGATCTCCAGCTCCGACTCCTCTCCGCCGCCCGTCGGCAGCCGCCGCACTCGCAAGCGCACCCGCCCGCCGGGGGCGGGCACCAGCACGCTTCCCGCTTCCGCCGCCTCGACCTCGATCCCGTCCACGCCGAGGACGCGCACGGTCCCGGCGTGCTCGGCCGGCGTCAGCGGCCCGGTGAAGACCAGCGACGGCGTGTATTCGTAGAACGCAGGCCGCCGGTCGGCTCGCGTCGGCCCGAACACGGTGAGCACCGCCCGCCCGGCCGGGCCGTCGGCCAGCAGGGTGTACCGTCCCAGCCGCACCGGTGCGCCGCGCGGCACCGCTCGCCGCGCGCCGTTGCCCTCGAGGGCCACCGCGCCACCGCGCTGGGTGATCCGGTGCTCCGCGACGCCGTCGAGCGGGATGTCGGCGTCGGATGGCCCCAGCCGCAGCGCCGAGCCGATCGGCTGCTGGGCGACGGCGGCAAGCGGCGAGGTCGGGGCGGTGGCAAGCCAGCCGGCGTAGTCGGTCCGCTCGCGCGCCAGATCGGAGGGAATCTGCGCGGCCAGCACGCCGGCGGATGCGAGAGCGAGCCAGATCCCGAGGCCGCACGCGAGCGCCGCCCTGCGCGGCGCGTTCGTCCCCCGTCCCCTCCGTTCCATGCCCGGGCCGTTCAGGACTCGGGGAGCGTCCCCACCAGCAGAATCGGCGAGGTCGGCTGAGGCGAGCCGGACGCGGGCTCGATGGTCACCGCGGCGGCGCTGATCGCGCCGTCCGCCGGCAGGGGCACCGCGCCCACGCTGGCGCGTCCGTCGGGTGCCGGCCTGAACGTGACCGACGGCACCGGCTTGCCATCCGTGATGAACCAGAGCTGGTAGGCCTTTCCCTGAGCGACCGGCTTGAGCCGGTAGCCGTTGACGATGGCGCGGTGCCGCTGCCGGTCCCAGAACAGCTGGATGCCCGGCTCGGGATCGCCGCTGGCGGTGAGCTGAATGAGCCGCACGCCCGGCGCGAGGATCGCCTCGAGCGTCGCCTCGCGCGAGGCAAGCCGCTGCCGGGCCTCAGCCAGCGTGGCATCGCGGGCGGCGAGCGCGTCCTCGACGGCGGCGAGCTTCCCGCGTGTGGCGAGGAGGCTCGCGGCCAGCCCGGCGGCCGCGATCAGGCTGGCGGCGAGCGCCGCCCAGAGCGCCGGCGACCGGGACCTCGACGGCGTCCTCGGCTGCGGCTCCCGGATCCGTGCCAGCACGCGATCACCCAGCGCGCTGCCGGCCGGCGCCTGAGGGCCGCCGAGTCCCAGGAGCGCGGCCACCTCGCGGTACTCGCTCACGTCGAGGCGCGCCTCCGCCGACGTGGCGAGGACGGCTTCGAACCGCTCCGCCTCCTCCGGCGACAGCGCGCCGAGCGCGTACGCCGCGGCGAGATCCCGGAGCGACTCCTGGTCCGGGCGGGTCATCGGCCACGCTCGAAGTAGAAGGGACGCAGGGACTCGCGCAGCTTCTGCATGCCGAGGCGCACCCGCGTCTTCACCGTGCCGAGCGGCTCCTGCAGGCGCTCGGCGATCTCCGACTGCGAGAGCCCCTCGAAGTAGGCGAGCTCGATCACCTGCCGCTGCGGGGGACTGAGCGACTCGAGCGCCCGCCGCACCTGCCGGGCCCGCTCGTCGAGGTCCAGCGCGCCCGCCGGGTCGAGCGGGAACTCGCCCATCGCCGGCGAGCGCTCCGGCCGGTCGGCCGCGGCGCTGGCCGTGATGCGGTCGCGCCGGCTCCGCGCGCGCACCAGGTCCAGCGCCCGGCTCCTCGCGATGGTCGTGAGCCAGCCGGCCACCGAGCCGCGGCCGGCCTCGAACCGCGCCGCTTCGCGCCACGCCTGCGCGAACGCTTCGACCACGACCTCCTCCGCGTCCGCGCGCTGGCCCACGATCCGGTACGCCACCGCATAGAGCACTCCGCCGTAGCGCTCGTACAGCGGCCCGATCGCGCGCTCGTCGCCCTCGGCGGCGCGGGCGATCAGGGCGGAATCTCCGACGGCACCCGCGCGGAGCGCCTCGTCAGGCATGGTACATCGGTCGAGCGGACTCCGAGCCGGTGGGGGCGAGACGCTGGATGCTGAGAGTCTACACGCCACCGTGGAGCCTCCACAAGCACGCCGGCTCACGACAGTGTGTGTGCCGTCTCACCATCGTTCCCGAGCGCTACGCCCGCGGCGCGGCATCGGATGGATCGCTCGGCGGGCGCATCCAATCGGTGCACGGCCGGCGTATCAGGAGCGGTCAGGCGCGCCGATCGGTGGGGTTGAGCTGGCACACGTCGTGCAATGCCGCGCGCCTGACGCGAGCGGCACGCCTTCGGGAGAAGCTTGGCCGCGCGCCCGAGGTGACACCGTCCACCATATAGTCCGACGCTTGTGGATCTGGGGCGGTCTCGCGCCGGACACTCGATTCGGCGTGGCAGTGAGCAGGGCAGGTTCCACCCGTGCCGGGTCGCCGGCTATCCGGCTGCAGGGGGTGCAGGTTCGTTCTACTGCTCTACTGACCCCTGCCGCCGGGTAGTCGGCGACTCCCGTCTCCTTACCAGGACCAGAACCGCCCGGGCGCGAAGGCGTCGATGTCTTCGACCGTCGGCTCGCCGGCCAGCAGTTGGCGGACGACCACGCCCGTGATGCCGGCCAGCAGGATCCCGTTCCGTCCATGGCCGGTGGCGTACCAGAGGCCGGCGAGTCGCGGCTCCGCGCCGATGATCGGAAGGCCGTCGGCCGTGACCGGCCGGAGGCCGGCCCAGGTGCGCTTCACCGCGGCCGTGGTGAGCGTGGGGCAGAGCGCCGTCGCGCCGGCGAAGATGCGCGCGAGACCGGCGGGCGTCGTCTCCGGGCGGAAGCCCACGTACTCCATCGTGGATCCGGCAATCGCTTCATCGCCCCGCGCCATCAGATACGACCCGTACCCGTACACGATGGCGCGATGCGCACCGGCGGGCCACGGGAACGCCGCCATCTGCCCTCGCACCGGGGCCACCGCCAGCGGCCGCGGGACCCCTTCGACCGCTCCGGTCCACGCGCCGCCCGCCAGGATCACCTCGCCCGCCGCGTAGCGGCCGCCCCGACCGACGACGCCGACGACCCGGTCGCCCCGCTGGTCGATCGCGGTGACCAGGTCCTGGATGAGTGCCGCCCCCAGCCGCTGCGCGTCCGCCAGCAGGGCCGACACCAGCTTGGCGGGCTCGAGCGCTCCCTCCCGGGGCGCCCACAGCGCGCCGGCGGTAGGGCCCGCCCAGGGGAAGCGCGCCTTGACCTCGCCGGCATCCAGCCAGTCCGAGAGATGACTCTGCTGGCGCTGCCACGCGCACCGCGAGCGGAGCTCGGCCGCCTCACTCTCGTTCGCCGCGACCCAGGCGATCCCTTCGCGCCAGAGGCCGATGTCGATGCCCGTCGTTTCCCGCAGCGCCTCGGCGAGCGGCGAGTACAGCTCCCGCCCTGCCAGGCCGAGCTCGAGCAGCGGATCGTCTTCGTGCGCCTCGATCTGGGGCGCGAGCATCCCGGCGGCGGCCCGCCAGGCCTGGCCGATCTCACCGCCCTGCTCCAGCACCAGCACACGTCGGCCCGCAAGCGCGAGCTCCCGCGCGCAGGCCGTCCCTACCGGGCCGCCGCCCACGACGATAACATCGTAGCTCGCCGCCACTTATTCCCCTGTGAAACTTTCTGAAACGTGCGGGCGTAGGAAGGGCCGACCCGCTTCCCCGAGGGAAACTCTCATGTTCCGGAACCTGCTTGGGTTCGCGATCTTCGCCATCATCGCGATGTTCATGCTGAAGATCTTCTTCGGCCTCTTCGGGATGCTGATCGGATTGCTGGTGACCGTCGCCTGGTTCGCCTTCATCGGCTTCCTGATCTACCTGGTGCTCAAGCTCGTCGCTCCCGACACGGCGGCCCGCGTGCGGGAAATGATCGGCGGTCGGCCGGCGTAGGCCGAGCGCGGCGACGCTACATTCCGAGCGAACGCGAGGGGCCTTGCACGGGACCGGCTTGGACTCGGCCCGGCAAGGTCCCTCGCGTTCGCTCGGGAGGACGCGTGCCTAGCTCGCTTCCAGCTTCTCCATCACCCCCCACACCAGCAGTGGCAGCAGCAGCTCGTGGTGGCCCGTCAGCATGTAGCCCGCGCCCCCGGCGCGGGTGGGACGCTGCACGACGTTCAGGCGGGGTCGGTAGTGCCGCTGCATGTCGAAATCGGCCGCGAGGAAGTGCGTGGGGCGGCCGCGGTCGAGATTGCGCGCGATGGTGAGCGCCTTGAGGAACACCTCGGGCAGCACCACCGCGCTCCCCAGGTTGAGCACGACGCCGCCATGATCGAGCGAAGGGAGCGAACCCGCGAGCCGCCGGAAATCCCGGTGGCTGGTGGCGCCGATCGCCGCGCCGTCGGCGGCGGGATGCTGGTGGGTGATTTCCGCGCCGACGGCGACGTGTACGGTGACCGGGACGTCGTACTCCCGCGCGGCGAGCAGGATCGAGGCGCCGCGCCCGGGGAGCGCCGACCGCGCCGCCAGTGCCCGCGCCAGACCCTCGCCCATCCCCAGGTCCGACTCCGCCGCGGCCGCGACGGCCGCGTTCATCTCCGCCCCGGTCTCCTCGGCCATGCCGAAGCTCCCGTCCGCCAGGCCGCTCTCCACGTCCTCGCTGGTCCCTCCGAACGCGGCCAGCTCGAAGTCGTGGATCGCGGCCGCGCCGTTCAGCGCCACATGGGTGACCACACCGCGGGCCATGAGCGCGCCGAGCAGCGGGCCGAGCCCGACCTTGACCACGTGGCCGCCCACCAGCAGGACGACACCCCGGCGAGCGCGCGCGGCCGCGGCCACGCCCGCGATCACCGCGCGGAGGTCGCGCGCGGCGAGAACGTCGGGGAGGCTGTCGAGGAAGGCGGCGAAAGAACGGTCGGGTCCGGGAACCCCGGCGAGCAGTGAGGGATCGACCTTGTTGCGCCGTGCCGCGACAGGCACCGTGGTGACGCGGCGCAGGTCGGCCTCGCGGTAGGTCACGGCAGCACCATGTCCTTCAACCGGAGCGTGATGGTGCCGAAGGGGAACTTGCTCCGGATCTGGACCGGGAGCCGCCGCTCGTCGTCGGTGAGCCAGAGGCGGGTGTCCGAGCGCTTGGAGAACATGCCCTTGGTGTCAATCACAGGGTGGAGCACCAGGCACTGGACCTCGCGGCCGTCGGGCAGTTCCATCTTCTCCCGCTTCTCTACCTTGATCGTCACCGGATTCTTGTCCTTCCGGAAGTACCGGTCGTACCTGTACGTCCTGCCCACCTCGAGCGGCGTGACCCGGACGAAGTAGAAGAAGGCGGCGTCGTCGAGCGGCTCCGACGGTGCCGGTCGGACCACCGTGTCCTTCGCGTGCTCGCGGTAGAACCCCGAGTCGGGGAAGATCTCGAACCGCCGGTGGCTCGGCTTGTCGTTCTCGACGAAGTCCTGCACGAACCGCCGGGAGATCATGTCCCGGGTGCCCGTATATGACTCCAGCACGTCGTCCAGCGAGTAGAAGACGGTGCTGCCCCGGAGCCGGAAGCGGAAGCGGAACGACTCGGCGCCGCGCACGGTGTCGATGCCGGCCACTTCGAGCGTGCCGGAGCCGAGCGACAGCATGCCCAGCTTTGCCGAGTAGGTGAGCGTCTCGCCGACCGTCCATGGATAGTCGGGGACGGGCGGCTCCTGCGCCGTCCCCTGGAGGAGCGACAGCACCAGCAGCAGCGACTTCACGATGCCGCCCCCGCCTCGACCTCGCGGCGCGCCGCGGACTCCGGCGGCGCGGGCGGCACCGGCGCCTCGCGCAGCGTCCGGCGCGCCCGCCAGAGCTCGCTCAGGACGGTCTGCGTCCGCACGCGGGAGGGCCGGCTGCGGAGGTCGTGCCGCTCCAGCGACGCGACGGTCTCGACCCGGCGGGCATACCGCCCCGTGCGCCAGTAGAGCTCGGCGTTGGCCGCCCAGCCCTGGGTCAGGAGCAGGCGGCCGGCCTGGCTCCGGAGTGCGTTCCGGAGCGCCACGAGCCGGATGGCGGCGAACCCGGTGACGAGGTCGCCGACGCCCGGGACCGTGACCACGCCGCGGAGCAGGAGGGACGCATAGCGCCGCGTCAGCCGCTCCGACAACGAGGACTCGCGGGCCACGCGTCCCTCGGCCACCACGAGATCGGCGCCGCTTTCGATCCGGCGGACCAGATCGGGAATGATCTGCGGGTTGTGGGCGAAGTCGGCGTGCATGAGGATCGCCGCGTCGCGTTTCGGCCGATCGGTCAGCTCGACCGCCGTCCGGAGCAGCTCCTCCACCGAGGCGGCGTAGCCCTGGCGCTCGGCGTGCCGAATGACGGTGAGCGGCAGCACACGGGCATACCGTTCGAGCACCTCGCTCGTGGTGTCCGTGCTTCCGTCGTCCAGGACGAGGAGCTGGTACTCCCGGGGAAACGCGGCGAACACCTGCCGGACCTTCCACAGCAGGAGTCCCACGGTCGGAGCTTCATTGTGACTCGGTACGCAAACGTAAATCATGATCCGTCAATGAAATGGGCGCAGGAACGATACACTGTCCGGACGGCCTCTGCCATGCGTGCCGCCGTGAACTGCTGAACCGCGACCGTGGCCCGTTCGGTGACCGCTCGCGCGAGTCCGGGCTCGGAGAGCAGCCGGACCACGGCATCGGCCAGCGCGTCGGGATCCCCGGGTGGAGCGAGCACGCCGGCACCGTCCTTCAACATCTCCGGCAGGCCGCCCGCGGTGGTAGACGCAACCGGGATGCCAAGGGCCATCGCCTCGAGCACCGACGTACCCAGCCCTTCCTCCCGCGAGCTCATGACGAAGAGATCGGCGTCGGCTACCAGGCGGGCGGGCTCGTCGATGTGCCCGATCAGGTGGACGCGGTCCGCGAGCCCGAGCTCGCCGGTGAGCCGCTCGAGCGCGCCCCGCGCGGGTCCTTCGCCGGCGATGACCCAGTGGAGCGAGGGAAAGGCGCGGGCGAGCCGTGCGGCCGCGCGAATCAGATTCGCGTGGTCCTTGTGCGGCACCAGGGCGCCGACGTTGACGGCGACCGTGGCGTCCGCGCCGAGGACCAGCCGGGCACGGATGCCGAGCCGCTCCGCCCGGCGCGTCTCCTCGAGTGAGATCCCCGAGTGGACGATCGTCACGCGATCCGGCCGCACCCCGTCCGCCACCAGCACGTGGGCCACCGCTCGCGAGATGGCGATGACGCGGTCCGCGCGGGTCCAGAACCCCGGCCGCCGCAGATGGAAGTCGACCCGGCGGGTCACCACCAGCGGGAGGCCGGCGAGGCGACTGGCGGCCCCCGCCAGGGTCAGCGCGTGTGCGTCGTGCGCATGCACGACGGCAGGCCCCGCGCGCAGCTCCGCGAAAAGCCCCGGCAGCACCCTCGGGTCGAGACCCGCGTCCCAGCGCACGCTTCGGACGGGCACACCGGTGCGGAGCAGGCGCCCGGCCAGCTCGCTGCCGCGGCCGGTGACGACGACCTGCTCGACGTCGTCCAGCCGCGCCAGCTCGCGTGCGAGCAGCCACACCTGGCGCTGGCCACCGCGCCACTCACGCCCGGACGCGACGTGGACGACCCGTGTGGTCACGCCTCCCGGGCCACGGCGGCAAGCAGAGTCCGGAGCTCGGCGAGGCTGAACGGCTTGTGGAGGTAGGGCCGGTCGATGCTCTCGAGGAACGCCAGGGTGTCGCCCCGGACGGTGTCGCCGGTGCTGAAGACCAGCCGCCTGGCCATGGCCGGCTGCCGCCGGGCGAGCTCCTCGTAGAACTCCCGTCCGCCGAACTCGGGCATGCGGAGATCGGAGATGACCAGATCGAAGCTCTCGCGGTCGGTGAGCTCGAGCCCCTCGCGGCCGTTCAGGGCCACGACGGGGATGTGACCCCACGCCTCGAGTGTGGCGCGCATGTAGTGCAGAATGTGCGGTTCGTCATCGACCACCAGCACGCGAAGACGTTTCGTTGAAGTGCCGGCTCCGATGTCGGGCGCCGGGGCGGGGGGCCGGCTGGCCAGGGGCAGCTGCACGGTGAAGGTGGAGCCGTGCCCCTCCTCGGTGGACAGCATGATGCGGCCGCCGTGCTCGCGCAGGATGCCCTGGCTGATCGAGAGCCCGAGCCCGGTCCCCTCGCCTTCGGGCTTGGTGGTGAAGAACGGTTCGAACACCTGGGCCGCGACCGGCTCGGACATCCCCGGGCCGTCGTCGACGACGTCGATGGCCACGCCGTCCAGCCAGCGGCGGGCACGCACGAGAATCCGGCCCGGCCGGCCGGTACTGGCGATTGCCTGCGCGGCATTGTTGATCAGATTGACGAACACCTGCTGGATCTGGTTGGGATCGATGTCCGGCGTCGGGAGATCGGGCTCGACCTCGATGCGGGCCTCGACCCGGTGCGCCATGAGCTGGTTCCGCAGCAGCACGAACGTCGCGTCGAGCAGCGGGCGCAGCGGCGTCGGCCGGCGCTGGTGCTCCTGCTTCCGCGCGAAGCTCAGGAGGTTCTTGACGATGTTGGACGCCCGCTCCGCCTCCTCCTGGATGACCTGCAGCGGCTCGCGCAGCGCCGGCGGCACGTTCGGCACCTCCTTGAGGAAGTCGGCGAAGCCGACCACCGAGGCGAGGGGGTTGTTCAAGTCGTGCGCGATGCCGGCGATGAGCTGGCCGATGGCCGAGAGCTTCTCCGACTGGATGAGCTGGTCTTGCAAACGCCGCCGGTCGGTCTGATCATCGAACAGGAGCACGAGGGCCGAGCGATCCGTGCTGGTGATCGGCACGGCGGTCACGGCGTAGGTCTGCTCGCCCGTACGCAAATCGACCTCGCGGCCCGCTCCTTGCTGATCCAGCGCCCGCTGCAGCTCGCCCGCCCACTCGGGCGGCACGAACGCCTGCCAGGGGCGGCCGATCAGGCTCGCCGGCGGGGCATTCACCAGATCGGCAAAGGCGCGGTTGGCTCGGCGGATCCGTCCGCCGCGGTCCACGATGCAGAGCGCGGGGGAAATGGCGTCCACCACCTCCTGCCAGGAGCGGCGGCCGTCGTCGTGAAGATCCACCAGGCGGGCGCTCTCGAGGGCGATGCTGGCCTGCGACACGAGCCCTTCGAGCAGGCTGAGCGCCGAAGGGCCGAACCGGCCGGGCTCGCCCCCGATGGCGATGGCGCCGGTGACCCGGCCCCGGGCCACGAACGGCGCGATCAGCCAGGAGCCGGCGCCGTCCGCCTGGGGCGGCAGGTCGCCCGCCTCCACCAGCGGGGCCAGCCCGTCGGAAAGGACCAGGGGGCCGAGCTGCTCCACCAGCTGCAGCAGCGGCCGCCGGTCGGGGCGCCCCGCCGGCCAGGCGTGCACGAAGTCCCGCGCATCGGCGTCAGGGTGAAAGAGCGCGAGCGCGATCTCGGTCGGGGAGAGGCTTTCCCGGATGTGCCGCAGCAGTAGATCGACGACCGATGCGCGGCGCAAAGTGCCGGCGAGCTCCTGACCGAAGGCGGTCACCAGGCGCAGCAACGCGAGATCATCGGCCGAGGCCGTCGCGGCGAGATTCGAAGGAGGTGTAATCATGATCCGGGCGAATACGCGGGGCCGCCTGACCGCGGCGGACCTGCAGCTGGTGATCCTGCTACTGAGCCGCGGCTCCGCCCACCGGCGGGCCTACATCGAGCGGCGGCTGGCGACGGAGGGGCCCGATCCGCTGCTGGATGCGCCCGATCTGCTGGAACGCCTCCTGACGGTGCGGACCATGCTCGTGCCGTCCGAGGCGTTGTTCTTCTACGTCGTGGTGCGGCATGCGCTCAGGGGCGCCGGGATCGACGACCGCGAGCTGGCCGACTACCTGTCCGCGCTGCTGCTCGAGTTCGGGCAGCGCGACCGCGCCTGGCGCATCGACTGGAACGACGACCAGCGGCACCGGTATCTCGTGGACATTCTGGCGGATCTCGAGGCGAGCGGGGGCGAGCGCCGCTTCCGCGTCATGATGCACCTGGGCAATTACGCCCTCTGGCTCGCCGGCCTGTTTCCCGATTATATCGCGGCCCGGCACCTCCGCAAAGCCGGACCCGACGTCACCTACTACGATATGCTCGGCCGCCGCGGCTTCGGCATGGCCTCGGACCATGCGCTTGCCGGCGAGTATGGACTGGTGGCCGTGCTCCGGACCGCGGCCGAGCGGTTTCCCTCGGTCCGTGGCGCGCTCAACGGCATGAGCGACCGGCTGCTGTTTCCGACTCACCACTCGCCGGATCGCCTGCTGCGCGACCTCGGGGCGCTGTAGGCCCCACCCCATCCGCCGCCGCGACCAGCGCGCGGAAGATACCGCGATCCGGCGCCGCGCGGTCGGCGTACATCTCCTCCGGATGCCACTGCACACCCAGCAGCCACGGCGTATCCGCGGGCGACTCCACCGCCTCGACCAGCCCGTCCTCGCTCCATCCCGAGGCCACCAGCCCGCTGCCCAGGCGATTGACCGCCTGATGATGGATGGAGTTCACGACGAATTCCGTGCCGCCGAGCGCGGCCGCGGCCCGACTGCCGCCCTCCAGCCGCACGGCGTGGCTCCGGGCCGCGCGTCCGGCGTCCGGATCATGGTGCACGGGCCCCGGCCGCTCGGTGGGAAGGTCCTGGTAGAGCGTTCCGCCGAGCGCCACGTTGATGAGCTGCACGCCGCGGCAGATTCCCAGGATCGGCTGCCCGCGCTGGCGCGCGGCGGCGAAGAGAGCGAGCTCGAAGAGATCCCGCTCGCGGCTCGGCGGGTGCAGCTGCGACGAGGGCTCGGCCCCGTACCAGGCGGGATGGATGTCCTCGCCGCCGGTGAAGAGCACCGCGTCGACGCCATCGAGCGCCCGGGCCGCGTACGCCGGCCCGAGGAGTGGCGAGAGGATGACCGGCACACCACCCGCGGCCAGCACCGACCGGAGGTAGGCCGCGTTGACTCCGGTCCGCTCGGCGCCATCCCAGCCGCGGACCACCCCGCTCACCCCGATGCGGGGCGCGCTCACGGCAGCACGGAGTCGGGAAAGAAGGGGCAGCGCGGGTCCTCGATGCGCGCGGGATCGAGCTGAATCCCGATGAGCGGCAGCGTCGAGTCTCCCACGGCAACCGTGCCGATCTGCGGCGCCCCCTCCACCGGCAGGCCCTCGAACAGCATCACGCCCCGCGCCTTCTCGCCGGTGTCCAGGACCAGCACGCCGTAGCCGGGCCGGATCGAGGCCGGGATGGAGCCCTCCACGCCGATGACCAGGAGCGAGTCCGAGCGGCCGACGATCGAGGGCAGCGCCGGTCCGGCCACGACCCGCGTGACCAGCCGTGCGGGCAGGTTCCCGGGCGGCGTGCTGAGGGTCTGGCGCGGGACGCTGAACTGGGTGAGGAGGGCCGTTGGCCCGGCCAGCGCTGCCAGGCCGCACGCCGCATCTCCGCGCGGCGCGGACTTGCCGCAGGCGGCCATGCCCAGCAGGAGCGGAAGGAGCCGGCGGATCGACATGCAGGGAAGATAACGCCCGCGTGGGTGAGCGCGCTCACATCGAGCGGTCCGCGGGCGCCGTATGCATGCCGTCCCACCGCGAAGGAGCATGACATGGCACGCACGATGACGGCACCCTCCGCCGAAGCCCTCGGGTCACTCGTCCAGCCGCTGACCGGCGCCGCCGGGGATTACGATGTGCTGCTCGACCTGATCGGCGACGCTCGCCTCGTCCTGCTCGGCGAGGCGAGCCACGGGACCCACGAGTTCTACCGCGAGCGCGCGCGGATCACCCGCCGGCTGATCGAGGAACGGGGGTTCACGGTCGTGGCGGTCGAGGCGGATTGGCCCGACGCCTACCGGGTGAACCGCTGGGTCCGCGGCACCGACGACGACGGCTCGCCGCTGGAGGCGCTCGACGGCTTCAACCGGTTTCCCCGCTGGATGTGGCGCAACCGGGACGTGCTGGAGTTCGTGACCACCCTGCGCGAGCACAACGACGCGGTGACCCGCCCGGGGGAGAAGGTGGGCTTCTACGGCCTCGACCTCTACTCCCTCTTCTCGTCCATGGCGGCGGTGCTGCAGTACCTCGACGAGGTGGACCCGGAGGCCGCGGCGCGCGCCCGGTATCGCTACAGCTGCTTCGAGCACTTCGGCGAGGACACGCAGGCGTACGGGTATGCCGCGGGCTTCGGGGTCACGCCGTCATGCGAGGACCAGGCCGTCCAGCAGCTCCGGGAGCTGCAGCGACGCGCCGCGGAGCTCTCGCAACGCGACGGCAGGATCCCCGAAGACGAGTTCTTCTACGCCGAACAGAACGCCCGGCTGGTAGCGAACGCCGAGGAATATTACCGGACCATGTTCCGGGGCCGAGTCTCCTCGTGGAACCTGCGCGACCGGCACATGGCGGAGACTCTCGAGGCGCTGCTGGCGCACTTCGACCGCCGCGGCGAGCGGACCAAGGCGGTGGTGTGGGAGCACAACTCCCACGTCGGCGATGCCCGGGCGACGGCCATGGGCCAGGAAGGCGAGTGGAACATCGGCCAGCTCGTGCGCGAGCGCCACGGGGAGGAGGCGGTGCTGGTGGGATTCAGTACCTACACCGGCACGGTCACCGCGGCCTCGGACTGGGACGCGCCGGCGGAGCGGATGCGGGTGCGGCCGGGTCTGCCCGGAAGCTACGAGGCCCTGTTCCATGCGCTGGCGGTGCCGGACTTCCTGCTGCCGATTCGCGGTCGCGCGGACGCCCGGGAGGCGCTCGCGCCGCCCCGACTGGAGCGCGCGATCGGCGTGGTCTATCGCCCGCGCACCGAGCGACAGAGCCACTACTTCACGGCGCGGATGGCGGAGCAGTTCGACGCGGTGCTGCACTTCGACCGGACGACCGCCGTCGAGCCGCTCGACCTGAGCCAGGGCTGGCAGGCGGGCGAGCCGCCGGAGACCTATCCGACCGGAATCTGATCCGGGCCCCCCAGTCGATCGAGCGCCCGCCGCAGATTGGCGCGAGCGGCGGCCTCGTACCGCTCCCGGAACCGCTCGGTCGCGTACAGTGGCTGGCGCGCCAGCAGCGTGGCCAGGATCCGGCGCCGGCCCTCGCGGTAGACCGCGTCGGGAACGGCCGCGTACTCGGCACGGATCCGCCGGTCGTAGGCGTCGAACTCCGCGGGGGCCCGCCCCAGGATGGACAGGTCGATGTCGCACAGGAGTCGTCCGGCCGGGTCGCCTGGCGGTGCGGCGTGGCGTGTGAGCAGGATCAGGCGGGCGACTTCCTCGATCGTGCCCGCGCGGACGTCGAGGTCCGCCAGCGACCGGCGCGCCCAGGCGGCGCTGCGTTCTTCGTTGTCGCCGGCGAGCGGGTCGTACACGGCGTCATGAAACCAGATCGCCATCTCGACCAGGTCACGCTCGGCGGGCGCCGGCGCCGACTCGTCCAGGCGTGTCAGGCTGTCGACCAGGTGCGCCGTCGTGTGGTAGTGGCGGGCCGGTGCCGCCCAGGCTCTCAGGAGCGCGTCGGCCAGCGTCTCCGGGTCACCCGTGGCGCCGAGTCGGCGGAGCAGTGCCACGAACCGGTCCCGGAGGTCCGTCACCCCTGGAGGAACCACGCCGCCAGCGGACGCCGGAGGGCCGGCGTCGCGGCCGCGCGCGCCAGGGCGCCGAGCGTCACGTCGCGCGGCCGCGGCCGGGCCAGCCAGCGCGCGAGCCGGTCGTGTCGGCGCTTGGTGCGGAGCCAGCGGGCGGTCTTCGGGGCGGGGGCGCCCGGCTCGAGGATGCCGCGCGCCACCTCCTCGGCGGTGACGAGCGCGGCGTAGATCCCCTCCGCGGTGAGCGAGGATACGACGCCGGCCGCGTCACCCACGAGATGTACATCGCCGCGGAAGTGACAGCCACGGTAGGCCACTTCGAGCGTGGCGCCCTCGAAGGGGACCCCGTCGCGCCGCACGCCCAGCCGCTCCATGCGCCGCTCGAGATACCGCCGGACAGCCGGCGGGGCCACGAGGTGCCTGGGGGCCACCGCACCTACCGAGGTGTACGAGGCGTGCGGAAAGACCCAGAAATATCCGTTGGCCAGCGAGCCGGGGTCGCACTCGACGCGGAGGGGGTCGAGCCGGATCCCGGGCACGTTGTATTCGGCGGCGAAGTACTCGCGTGGGCAGGGGAGGCCGAGCGCGCGGCGTACGGCCGAATCGGCCCCATCCGCGCCGATCAGGTGACGCCAGCGCACCTGGCGCCCACCGGCCACGGCCGTCCTGGAGGCGGGATCGATCTCGCCGGCGGCAACGCCGGCCCGCACCTCCGCGCCGGCCGCCTGCGTCCATGCCAGCTGATGGCGGCCGAGGTCCCGGCGCGCGATCGTGTGCACCACCGTCGCGGCGGCGTCGAGGGCCACGGCCCGTCCACCCGCGAACGCCACGTGACCGACGCTCGGCAGGGTGTCGGCGACGGGCAGGCCCAGCGACTGGAGCTCACCCATCGTCTTCCGGGTGAGCCCGCCGGCGCAGGTCTTGGGGCCGATCTCCTCGTGCTTCTCCAGCACCAGGACCTCGCGCCCGGCCTCCGCCAGGACCTGCGCGGCCCGAAGCCCGGCCGGGCCGGCGCCGACGATCAGATGCTCAACGCTTTCCACGCCTCGTCGTCCCGGATCCGGGTCGCCGCGTCCACGCGGGCCGCGGCGGGTGGGTTGGCCGCGGCGCCCCATCGGCGGAGCAGACTCCGGCCGCGACGATAAACATCGGAGGTGACATGCCCGGCGGGGAGGCTCCGGGTCCGCGGCAGCAGGAAAAAGTGAACGTGCCGCACCCGCTCGCCCCAGCATGCCACGTAGACGCGCTCGGGCCGGACGACACGCTCGACCGCGGCGACCGCGGCGCGGAGTATCGGGCCGAGCGACGCCGCCTCCGCCAGCGTAAGCTCCGAGAGCGACTCGCAGTGGCGGCGCGCCTTCACGATCAGCTCGCCCGGGTCGGTCCATGGGCCGGGGTGGTGGGCGACGATCCACCAATCGTCCTCGAACACCACACCGCCCGGCGTCGCGCTCCGGCCGGCGACCTCGGCGCACATGCGGCAGCTTTCGGTTCTCATCCGCTCCCTCGTCCGGCGGCTCGACGTGTGCCTCGATTGAAACCGGCGCGGAGGAATGAATGACACCGATTCATCCGGTGGTGCTCCGGTTGGAAGTGCGCGCTGCTGAGCGGCTCGCGGGTGAAAGGTAACGCGTCTCGTGTCGTGAGGAGGGGGTGAACCACCACCGCCGCAGGTGGGACGTGCCGCTCGCTTGACGCCCCCCGGCGGGGGTCCTACCATTCGCTTTCCCGAATGCTTCGGCCGCCGACCGGCAGCCGGCCCGCGCCTCCGGCGACGGGCGCTTCCCGAGGTGTCATCCATGCCCGAGACTTGGCGGCCGTGCTCGAAGGCCTGAAGGCGCGACTGGACCAGCTCCTGCGCAACGCTCCCGGCGACCCACGCGCCTACGCCGCCGGCTTGAAGGAGGCGCTGCTCGAGGCCCGCATCGGCGTCGGGCGCATGCGGGACGCGCTCGGCGCCAGCGAGCGGGAGCTCGTGGCGGAACGCAAGCAGTTCGAGGACGCGGAGCGCCGCGGCCGGCTGGCCGCGGCGGTGCCGGATCCCGAGACGGTGCGGATCGCCGAGCGCTACGCGGCCCGTCACCGGGAGCGCGTGGGGGTGCTGGAGCGGAAGCTCGTGGTGCAGCGCGACGAGCTCGCGCTGGCCGAGCGGGAGCTCGCCGAGATGACCGACGAGGCGCGGCGGGCGGCGGCGGCGCACCCGTCGGAATCACTTTCGGCGGCCTGGCGGGACCTCGAGTCCGCCGGCGCCACCCGGCCGGACGAGGACGACCGGCTGCAGGCCGAGGCCGAGCGGCAGCGGCGGGACAGCGCGATCGAGGCGCAGCTCGCCTATTTGAAACGGAAGCTGGGGAAGCAGCGGTGAGCGGTGAGCGGTGAGCGGTAGCGAGGCGCGTGGACATGGGATGCCAAAGAATTCAGTGAGGAGCGCCGTGCCGAGATTTGCTCATGGAGTGGTGCTGGTCTTGCTGCTCACCGCTTACTGCTCACCGCTTACCGCTCACTTCTCACCGCTGTATGCCCAGCAACCGATCGCTCCGCCCTCCCATTTCCTCAAGCTCGCGCACACCTACAGCATCGTGGCATTCGACTCCGCCACGGGGGATCTCGGGGTCGCGGTGCAGTCCAAGTTTCCGAACGTGGGTGGGATCGTGCCGTGGGCACGGGCGGGAGTGGGAGCGGTGGCGACGCAGAGCCTGGGGAATACCGCGTATGGCGAGCGCGGCCTCGAGCTGATGGGCCTGGGCGCGACCGCGGAGGAGGCGCTCCGGATCGTGATGCGCACGGACACGATGCTGCAGGACCGGCAGGTCGGCATGGTGGACGCTCGGGGGAATGCGGCCAGTTTCACCGGCCGCTCGACGTTCGACTGGGCCGGCGGGCGTACCGGCGCGCCGTCCGGCCGCGGCAACGTCGCCGGCGGCAAGGGCGAGGTGATTACGGGCCATGGCTTCTCGGCCCAGGCCAACATCATGGTCTCGGACCAGACGGTGAAGAACCTCGCCGAGACGTTCGAACGGAGCCGCGGGAGCCTGGCGGACCGCCTGATGGCGGCGCTCGAGGCGGGGCAGGCGGGCGGCGGCGACAAGCGCGGGATGCAGAGCGCGGCCCTCCTGGTGGTGCGGAAGCACGGCGGCTATCTGGGCGCGAACGACCGGTTCATCGACATCCGGGTCTACGACGCGAAGGACCCGATCGCGGAGCTGGAGCGGCTGCTGGCGCTCCACAAGCTTCACTTCTTTCCCAGCGAGCCGCAGGATCTGCTGCCGATCACTCCGGCGATCGTCCGGCAGCTCGAACCCATCCTGCTGGCCGAACCGGCCAGCCAGCCGAAGAAGTGGCTGGCGCGCCCCCAGGGCTCGGCGACTCCGGCGTTTCTGGAGGCGCTGCGGGACTTCATGTACTGGGAGAACTACGACGTGCGGGTCCGCATGGATGGGAAGATCGACCGTGTGGTCCTGGAAGACATCCTCAAGAAGCGAAAGACGTGACGACGCGTCACGCTGAGCGCCGCCAGGCGCCCATCCCCTGACGCCCTACCCGGTTCGAGGAATTCCATAAGTGGCCACAGCCACCCCAGCCAGCCCCGCTGCTGGATCCACGCGCGACACCAGCTTCTTCGGCCACCCCCGCGGCCTCTCCACGCTCTTCTTCACCGAGATGTGGGAGCGCTTCAGCTACTACGGCATGCGCGCGATCCTCATCCTGTTCATGACGGCGCCGCTGGCCGAGGGCGGGCTCGAGTTCAACACCGCGAAGGCAGCGGCAATCTACGGCACCTACGTCGCCCTGGTGTACCTGACGGCGCTGCCCGGCGGGTGGATCGCCGACCGGTTCATCGGCCAGCGCCGCTCGACGCTCTACGGCGGCGTGATCATCATGCTGGGGCACGTCAGCCTGGCCATCCCGACGATGGCCACGTTCTATCTCGGGCTCGGGCTCGTGGTCGTGGGCACCGGGCTCCTCAAGCCCAACGTGAGCACGCTGGTGGGCGGGCTGTACGACGAGGACGACGAGCGGCGCGACGCGGGGTTCTCGCTCTATTACATGGGGATCAATCTCGGCGCGTTCCTCGCCCCGCTGATCTGCGGCTGGCTGGCGCAGAGCGGCCAGTTCCGGGAGATCCTCGCCTCCGTCGGCATTTCACCCCGCAGCTCCTGGCACTGGGGCTTCGCCATGGCGGCGGTGGGCATGTTCTTCGGCATCGTGCAGTACCTGGCCGGCTGGAAGTACCTGGGAGCGGCCGGCATGACCCCGGTGGCACCCGACAGCCCCGCCGCCGCGGTTAGGGAGCGGCGGCTGCTGCGCGGCGGGCTGCTCGCCGTGGCCGCGCTCGTCATCGCGCTGATCATCGGCGGGGTCACCGGGGCCTTCCGGGTCACGGCACAGGGCATCGCCGACGGGCTCGGCGTGTTCCTGCTCGTGATCACCGTCGGGTTCTTCGTCTGGATGTTCACCGTCGCCAAGTGGACGCCGGAGGAGCGGAAGCGGCTGGTCGTGGTGCTGGTGCTGTTCCTCGCCGCCTCGGTGTTCTGGTCGGTGTTCGAGCAGGCCGGATCCACGCTGAATCTGTTCGCCGCCCGCGACACCAGCACCGAGGTGCTCGGCTTCCATTTCCCGCCCAGCTGGTTCCAGTCGCTCAATTCCCTGTTCCTGATCATCTTCGCGCCGGTGTTCGCGTGGATCTGGCTGCGGCTCGGCAAGCGCGATCCGTCGAGCCCGACCAAGTTCACCCTGGGGCTCGTCTTCGTGGCGCTCGGCTTCGGGATCCTGGTCTTCGCGGCCCGGCAGGCGGAGATGGGCATCAAGGTCAGCCCGCTCTGGCTCACCGGGACCTACCTGCTGCACACCATCGGCGAGCTCTGCCTCAGCCCCGTCGGGCTGAGCGCCATGACGCGGCTGGCGCCGGCGCGGATCGCGGCGATGACGATGGGGGTCTGGTTCCTGGCGACCTCGGTGGGGAACTATCTCGGCGGTCGGGTGGCGGGCTTCTACGGCTCCTTCTCGCTGCCCGACCTGTTCGGAGCGGTGACGCTGTACGCCCTGGGCGCGGCGGTGGTGCTCGCGTTCCTGATCAGGCCGATCCGACGGATGCTGGCGCGCTGACCGCGTAGACCAGCACTTCGCCGACGTCGTCGTCCTCACCCGTGGCGACGGGCCGCATGCCGACGTTTTCCGCCACCCGGAGCGCGGGCGTGTTCCAGACCGGCGCCAGCGCACGCACCAGCCGCACGCCCGGCTGCCGGAACGCCCAGTCGATCATGGCGCGCACCGCCTCGGTGGCGTAGCCATGCCCCTCGAATTGCGGGTACATCGCGTAGCCGATCAGCACCGCGCCGTCGCCGTCCGGTGGGCCGCCGAACGCCAGGGAGCCCACGGCGCGTTCGGTCTCCCGCTCGAGGATCAGCCAGTTCCACCACCGGGCCTCGTCGGGATGGGCCCGCAGGCGCTCGCGCACCGCCGGCAGCGGGTCGGCCATGTAGGGTGGCGGTGCCGCGGGGCGGGGAAAGAGCGCGCCGGTGAGCGCCCGGAGGCGCAGGCCGTCCCCGGTCAGCAGCGCATCGACCTCCTCGAGCGTGAGCGGCGCCAGATCCAGGCGCTCGGTGCGCACCCGCGTTTCCATCATGCGTCCGATCCTCCCTTCGGCAGCCGCCGCACCGAGTGCGACGGTCCCGCCTTGAACACCCGGAACAGGTAGACCAGCGAAGGCAACAGCACCACGGCGCCCAGGGCCAGCGCGACGAGGATCAGCCGGAGCGTGGGCTCGGGCGCGGCCGCCCCGCGAATCGTCAGGTCCGGTGGAACGAGATAGGGGTACTGGGCGAGCGCCCAGCCCCAGACGATCAGCGAGACCTGCGCCCCCACCGCCACCCGAGCCAGATGGTAGCGCCTCCACCAGAGCGACGCCAGTACCGCCAGCGCCGTGATGCCGGTCAGCAGGTGGAACGGGACCGCCCAGACGGACCCGAGCAGTCCGCTGCCCACGAGCGGTGCGTGGGCCGGCGCGATCAGCAGCGCGGCGAACGCCGTCACGAACACCGCGACCGCCGCCCAGAGCGCCCGCCGGCGGAAGTCCTCGACCAGCGCCGGGTCGTCGGACTCGAGCGTGAGGAACACGGCGGCCAGGAGCGCGAAGAGCGCGAGGGTGAGGAGGCCCGCCGCCACGCTGAACGGCGTGAGCCACGGGTCCACGAACCGCTCGACGAAGCTGCCCGCGGCGGGGAGCGGCCCCAGGCGGCCCGTCGCCACCGCGCCGATGCAGATGCCGAGCAGGACCGGAGTGAGGAGGCTCGCCCCCGCGAAGATCCGGCCCCACCGCCGCTGCGCGTGGTCGTGCTCGTCGTCGTAGCTGCGGAAGGTGAACGCGGACCCGCGGAGCACGATGCCCACGAGCATCAGCGAGAGCGGGATGTGCAGCAGGATGCCGACGCGGGCGAACACCGGCGGAAAGCAGGTGAAGGTGAGCACGATGGCGAGGATGAGCCAGACGTGATTGGCTTCCCAGATCGGGCCGATGGCGTGGCTGATCACCTCGCGCTGCCGGTGCCGCCGGGGCCCGGTGGCGAGCAGGTCCCACACGCCGCCGCCGAAGTCGGCGCCGCCGAAGAGCACGTACGCGTTCAGGGCGAGCGCGAGGATCGCGGCCGTCACCTCCGCCAGGCCGATCTCAGGCACGGTCGAGGCTCGGCGGAGCGTAGACCCGGCTCCACTCCGTCGGGCGCGGACTCCGGATGATCTGGCGGTAGAGCAGCCACGCCACGATGGCCCCGAGGAAGCAGTAGAGCAGGGAGAAGCCCAGGAACGGGACGATGAGGCCGGGCATCGGCGTGACCGCGTCCGCCGTCCGCAGGATGCCGTAGACCACCCAGGGTTGGCGGCCCACCTCGGTGACCGTCCAGCCGGCTTCGATGGCCAGGAACCCCATCGGCGCCGCGAGCGCGAGCGCGCGCAGCAGCCAGACGCTCTCGCAGAGGTCCCGCCGCCGGAGCGCGAGCACCCCCGCCCACAGCGATACCAGCGCCAGGAAGCTGCCGAGCGCGACCATGACCTGGAAGGCGGTGTGCACGATCGGCACGTTGGGCCAGTCCGCGCGCGGGAACTCCTCGAGGCCCTTCACCTCGGCGTCGAGATCGTGGAACGCCAGGAGCGAGAGCCCGCCGGGAATCCGCACGGCGTAGCGGGTCTCCCGCCGGTCGACGTCGGGGATGCCGCCGATCACGAGCGGCACGCGGCGCGCGGTCTCGAAATGCGCTTCCATGGCCGCCAGCTTGGCCGGCTGATTTGCCGCGACGGCCCGGGCGCTCAGGTCACCCGAGATCGGCTGCAGCACCGCGGCGGGGGCGCCCACCAGCAGCGCGATGGCGAGGGCGCGGCGGTGGAATGCATTCGTGCGGTCGAACAGCAGTAGGAAGGCGTGGATCCCCGCGACCGCGAACCCGGTGGCGGCATAGGAGGCGAGCGTCATGTGCAGCGTTTGCTGAAACGCCATCGGATTGAGCATCCCGGCGATCGGATCCACGTTGGCCAGGCGGCCATCCACCAGGTCGAATCCGGCCGGCGCGTTCATCCAGGCGTTCGCGATCACGACGAACACCCCCGACGCGGCGCCGCTCACGGCCACCATGACCCCGGCCAGCAGGTGGGCCCGCGGCGGGATCCGGTCCCAGCCGTAGAGGTAGACGCCGATGAAGATCCCTTCCAGGAAGAAGGCGAATCCCTCGAGCGAGAACGGCATGCCGATCACCGGGCCCGCGAACTCCATGAACGTCGGCCAGAGCAATCCCAGCTCGAAGGACAGCACCGTGCCTGAGACCGCGCCCACGGCGAAGAGAATGGCCGTCCCCTTGCCCCACCGCCGGGCGAGATCGAGGCAGACCGGGTCTCCGGTCCGCCGGTAGCGGGCCTCCGCCACCACCATGAGGAGCGGCATCCCGATCCCGACCACGGCGAAGAGGATGTGGAAGTAGAGCGAGACTGCCATCTGACTGCGTGCGGCGAGAAGATCGGACATGTCAGAATATGGCCGTATAGCCGGTGCCGCGCGTTACCTCGATCACCTCCGCGTCCGCCACGACGAAGGCGCGATCCCGCGGCCCCGGCTCGATCATGCCCAGGCCGGTGAAGCTGCCGAACGCCGGCAGGACCGCCGACTGCTCGCGCAGGAGGAAGCAGGGCAGGCGCTCGCGTTGAAGCGCGGGCCCGCAGAGCACGAGGCCGGGATGGAGGTGCCCCGCCAGCGTGAAGCCCGCGGCGGAGGTGGCCGGCTCGTGCCGGAAGACGAATGGCGGAATGCATGCGGGAGCGTTGACGCAATTGATGCGGAGATCCTCGGGCGGGTCGCCGGCGTGACGGTCGTGATTTCCCCGCACCAGGAGCATCTCGAGCTCGGGGTGCAGTCCGCGCCAGCGCCTGAGCTCGCCCAGGGTTCCGGCGGCGGCGCGGCCGGCGCGCGCGTGGAACAGGTCACCCAGGACGACGAGGCGGCGCGCGTGGGTGCGCCGGAGTGCCAGGTCGAGCCGGGCGAGGTCGTCCCGGGTGGATCCGGTCGGGATCGGAATCCCGGCCGCCCGGAATGTCGCGGCCTTGCCCCAGTGCAGATCGGCGACGACGAGCGTCCCGGGGCGGGGCCAGAACAGCGCGCGCTCGGGCAGGAGTTCGACCGCTTCGCCGGCCAGGCAGACCCGGGCGTCGGTCACATGCCGCTCCGGAAGCCGCGGCCCCCGCCGCGCGCGAAGCGCGCCGCGCCGGCGGCCCTCTCGAGCGGCGCCGCCATGCGCCGGATCCGGTCCGCCAGCTTCTCCGAGCTCACCTGCTCGCGCGCGCGGTCCACGAGCAACGGGAAGGCGAGGGGCGTCGGCCGCTCGACCTCGACCAGCGAGATCGTCCCGCCCGCGATCCGTTCGAGCGCGCGGCCCAGCCGGCTCCGCTCGAGCTGTCGCTCGAGCACCTCGCGATGCGCCTGGAACAGCAGGAGGTTGTCCGGGTCGTACCGGGAGAACACGTCGTACAGCAGCTCGCTGGAGGCCTGCACCTGCTTCGCCGTTTTGTTGACCCCGGGATAGCCCTGGAAGATGAGCCCCGCCACCCGCGCGATCTCGCGGAACTGCCGCCGCGCCAGCTCGGCCGCGTTGAGGCTGGCGGGGATATCGTGCAGCAGGTGCGCGGGCGAGAAGAGTCCCGCCTCGATCGCCTCCTCGATCGGGGCGGGATCGGCGGACAGCAGCTCGAGGCCGTAGTCGTTCGCGGCGAGGGTGAACGAGATCGGGCCGAGCTGGGCGATGCGGTAGGCGAACAGCGCCGCGAGCCCCTCGTGCACCAGCCGTCCCTCGACCGGATAGAAGAACAGGTGGTGCCCCTCGCGCGTGCACACCCGCTCGACCAGAAGCTCGTCCGCGGCGGGGAGGCGCGACCACGCGGCCTGCAGCTCGAGGATCCGGCGCACGGCCGCCATCTCGGGGCCGCGGTAGATCCCGCGCCGGGCCTCGTCGAGCCTCGCCCGGATGCCGGCCGCGAGCTGGGGCGAGATCGGCATCCGTACGCCGGACCAGTGGGGCACCACCGACGTGACCTTCGAGGACTTGCGCACGTAGGCCGTCATCCCGCGCGCGCGGACGAACTGCAGGGTACGTCCGGCAAAGGTGAAGTGGTCGCCCGGCCGGAGGCGGGCGATGAAGTTCTCCTCGACCGAGCCGAGCGTGCGGCCACGGACGAACTGGACCTTCATGGATGATTCGCTGACAATCGATCCGATCGAGAGCCGGTGGCGCATCGCCACCAGCCGGCTGGTCACGACGTAGCGGCCGCCGTTCACCACCACCTTGCTGTACTCGGGATAGGCGCGGAGCGCGTCGCCGCCGCGGGTGATGAAGTCGAGCACCCAGGCCCATTCGGCGCGGGTGAGGTCCCGGTAGGCCCAGGTCGTCCGCACTTCCGCGTACAGCTCGTCGGGAAGGAATCCGCCGCCCAGCGCGACGGTCACGGCGTGCTGTGCCAGCAGGTCGAGCGGCCGCTCCACCGGCCGGCGCTCCTCGATCCGTCCCGCCTCGAGCGCATCGCGCGCGGCGGCCACGTCCACGAGCTCGAGGGCGTTGGTGGGCACACAGGTCAGCCGGCTGACCGCCCCGGGCTGATGGCCGCTCCGGCCCGCGCGCTGCACCAGTCGTCCCACGCTCTTGGGGCTTCCGATCTGGAGCACGCGGTCCACCGGCGTGAAGTCCACGCCCAGATCGAGCGTGGAGGTGCAGACGACACAGCGGAGCCTGCCGTCGCGGAGGCCGTCCTCCACCCACTCACGGGTGGCGCGGTCGAGCGAGCCGTGGTGCAGCGCCATGATCCCGGCCCAATCGGGCCGTGCCGCCAGCAACGCCTGATACCAGAGCTCCGCCGTGGCGCGGGTGTTGGTGAAGACCAGCGCGCTCCGCCCCTCTTCGATCGAGCGCGCCACCTCGGGCAGGAGGCGGAGCCCGATCTGCCCCGACCACGGGAAGCGCTCCATCGTCTCCGGAATGAGCGCGTCCACCTCGAGGGCCTTGGGGATCAGGCCGCGCAGGATGCGGGCGGGACGGGGCGTCCCGTCGGGCCCGACGCCGAGCAGCGCGTCCCGTGCGACTTCGAGGTTGCCGAGCGTGGCGGAGAGGCCGAGCGTGCGGAGCCCCGGCCGGAAATGGCGGAGCCGGGCGAGCGCGAGCTCGGTCTGGACGCCGCGCTTGGAGGCGAGAAGCTCATGCCACTCGTCCACGACCACCAGCTCGAGGTGCTCGAACAGCTCCCGCGCGTCCTCGCGCGTGAGCAGGAGCGACAGACTCTCGGGCGTGGTGACGAGGGCGGTTGGCAGGCGCTCGCGCTGGCGGGCGCGAACCCGGGCGGGCGTGTCACCGGTGCGCGATTCCACCGTCCAGGGCAGGCCGAGGTCCTCGAGCGGCGCGCGGAGCGCCGCCTCGGTGTCGCCGGCCAGGGCGCGGAGCGGCGTGATCCAGAGGACGCGGAGCGGCGGCGCCTCCGGTTTCCGGCGCGGCCGCAGCGGATAGTCGCGCAGCCATTCGAGGACCGGTCCCATCCACGCCGCGTAGGTCTTGCCGGTGCCGGTGGCGGCGTGGATGAGCCCGCTCTCGCCGGCCAGGTAGGCGCGCCAGACCGCTTCCTGAAAGGGGAACGGCGTCCAGCCGTGCCGCCGGAACCACTCGTGCACGCACTCGAGCGGCTCGCGGCCGGCGCAGGCGACCCGGTATCGGCGCGAACGCGGCGGCGTCGGCCGGCCGGGCGTTCTGCGCCCTGCGGCACGCTCGGCTCTCCGCTGCGCGGCGCGGGCGCGGCGCAGGTCCACCGCCAGCGCGCCGCCGCCGCCGCCGCGCGGACGCGGCGCGTCGTCAGGACTGTCCACGGTCCGAGATCGCGTGGATGTAGCGGCGCACCGAGTAGCGGACCGCCTGCTTGCCCGCCGACAGTATGTTGCGGCCGAACCAGCCGCCGTAGACGTGGTCGAACTCGAACGGCTCGACCATTGCCCCGATCCGTTCCACCGCCCGGGCATTGAGCGGGATGTAATTGGGAAAGCTGTACATGAAGCCGGCGGTCCGGCGGTCCTCGCCCACCATGATGATGTCGCCGGTCAGCAGCGCACCGCCGCCGTCCGCGCCGTCGGCCCAGTGGAGCACGGTCCCGCCGGCGAAATGCCCACCGCAGCGGATGAGGGTGACGCCGGGCGCGACCTCACGGCAGTCGCCATCCCAGAATACGATCGCGCGGTCGTGCCGGACGACCCACTCGGCGTCGGCCGCATGCAGATAGATGGGGACGCCGCCGAGCGCGCGGCTCCAGTCGACCATCGAGGCGTAATAGTGGGGGTGCGAGATGGCGATGCCGCGGACCCCGCCAAGCGCCCGGATGCCGGCGACGGTCGCGTCATCCACCAGGCTGATGCAGTCCCAGAGCAGGCCGCCGGCGGCGCTCCTTACGTGGAGCGCGCGCTGGCCGATGGCGAATTTCGGTTCCGTGCCGATGCCGACGAGCCCGGGGCCCTCGGGCTCCAGCCGGTTGTGATGCTCGCGGCGGAGGTCGTCGAGGGTCGTCCAGAGCTGGCCCTTCCAGCCGACGTACTGGCGCTCCTCGGTGCAGATGAGGCACTGGCCGGGAGGGGCGGCGGACTCGGGGTACTGGGTGCCGCAGGTGGTGCACAGAAAGTTCGGCATGCCCGTAAAGTAAGGCGCCGGGAGCCGAGGATCACGGAGAATCACCGCCGAGCGGCTGAGGGTCCAGCAGCGTTCGCAGCCGTGCAAGCGTGTCCGCCTCGTCGGCCCGCTTGTCCGACCGCCATCGCGCCATCCGGGGCAGCCGCACCGCGATCCCCGACTTGTGCCGGGTAGACCGCTGGATCCCCTCGAACGCCAGTTCGAAGACGAGCTCCGGCTTGACGGTGCGAACCGGCCCGAACTTCTCCACGGTGTTGCGCCGGACGAACGCGTCCACCCGCCGGATCTCCTCGTCGGTGAGGCCGGTGTACGCCTTGGCGAACGCAACCAGCCGGCCGCCGTCCCAGACCCCGAACGTGTAGTCGGTGTAGAGCCCCGCGCGCCGCCCGCTCCCCGGTCGGGCGTACATCAGGACCGCGTCCACCGAGAGCGGGTCCATCTTCCACTTCCACCAGTCGCCCCGGCGGCGCCCGACACCGTAGCTGCTGGAGCCACGCTTCAACATCAGCCCCTCGGCGCCCGCCTCCCGCGCGCGGGCACGGGCGGCCGCGACGCCGGCCCAATCGTCGGCCTCCACGGCAGGCGAGAGCATGAGGCGTCCCCCCGAGGGCGTGGCCGTCAGCAGCGCGGCCAGCCGCTCACGCCGCTCCGCGAACGGGAGGCCGCGGATATCCACGCCGTGCTCCTCGAGCAGGTCAAACGCGACGAGTACGACCGGCACCTCGCGCAGGATCTTCCGACCGAGGGTCGTGCGCCCGATGCGCCGCTGCAGGTCGCCGAACGGGAGCGGCGACGCGTCTGCCCAGGGGAGCAATTCGCCGTCGAGCACCGTCCCCCGCGGCAGCAGGCCGGCGGCCTCCTCGACTTCGGGGAATCGGCCGTTCAGCAGCTCCTCCCCGCGCGACCACAGAAACGTTCGCCCGGCGCGACGGATGAGCTGCGAGCGGATCCCATCCCATTTCCACTCGGCGAGCCAGTCCGCGGGGTCGCCGAGCGAGGCGGGCTCCTGCTCGAGCGGGGAGGCGAGATGGAACGGGTAGGGCCGGCTGACATCGGCGTCGCGGGTGTCGGGGGCGATGAGCCGCTCGAAGAACTCCGGGGATGGCTCCCATGCCCCCATGAGCCGATGGCTGATCGTCCCCTCGTCTATCCCGCTCCGCTCCGCCAGCGCCCGGACCACCAGGCGCGCGGAGACACCCACCCGGAAGCTGCCGGTGACGAGTTTGTTCCAGAGGTAGCGCTCCTGGCGGCCGAGCTCGCGCCAGGCCCCGAGCATCCCCGCTTTCTGCGCCCGGTCATCCTGGCCGCGCAGGGGGAGCAGCCGCTCCTCCGCCCACCAGGAGAGCGGGCGGTCGCTGGGCGCGGCGCTGTCCGGCAGCAGCAGGGTGATCGTCTCGGCGAGATCGCCGACGGCCCCGTAGCTCTCCTCGAACAGCCAATCGGGAATCCCTGCCGCTTCCGCGGCCCACGCGCGCAGCCTGGCCAGACCTACGAGGCGCTTGGGCCGCCGGCCGCTGAGGAAGTGCACCGCCCATGCGGCATCCCGCGGAGGCGCCGCGCGGAAGTACGCCACCAGCGCCGCCACCTTCTCGCCCGTGGCGGTGGTCTCGTCCAGCGCATGGTAGAGCCGGGCGAACGCCTTCATGGGGGCGGCGGCGCCGCTTCCGCTTCCGCCGCTGCGTCGTCGCGCTCGCCCTCGTAACGGGTCTCGACCGCGAGCGCATCCACGCCGCGCTCCCGGAGCCAGCGCTCGAGCACGGCGGTGTGGCCGTGCGTGGCCCAGACCCGCTCCGCGCCGGTGTCGGCGATGGCCTCGAGGAGATGCGCCCAGTCCACGTGATCCGAGAGGACGAAGCCCCGGTCCACCCCGCTGCGCCGGCGGGCGCCGCGGACGGCCATCCACCCCGAGGCAAAGGCCGTGGACTGCGCGCCGAAGCGGCGCGCCCAGGCCGAGCCGACCGCGGAGGGGGGCGCCACGACAACGGCGCGCTTCCAGGCGGCGCGCTCCGAGCTCGCTACGTGCGTCGTGGGGGGCAGGGGTACCCCGACTTCGCGGTAGACGCTCGTCATCCGCTCGACCGCGCCGTGTGTGAGGATCGGTCCCACGGCGGGATCGAGGCCCGCGATCAACCGCTGCGCCTTGCCCAGCGCGTAACCGAACAGCAGCGTCGTCTTGCCGGCGTCCTGGTTGGCGCGCCACCACGCGTGGATCTCGTCGAAAACGGAACCCGTAGGGGGCCAGCGATAGACCGGCAGGCCGAAGGTGCACTCGGTCACGAACGTGTGGCAGCGCACCGGCTCGAATGCCGCGCAGGTGGGATCGGGCTCGGTCTTGTAGTCGCCCGAGACGACCCAGACTTCGCCCGCGTACTCGACCCGCACCTGGGCGGAGCCGAGGATGTGCCCCGCGGGGTGGAGCGAGACGCGCACGCCGCCAACGTCCACGGCCTCCCCATAGGCGGCGCCCCGGATCCGGGCCGTGGCGTCGAGCCGCGCGCGCAGCACAGCCGATCCCGGGGCCGCGGTGAGATAGGCGCCGCAGCCCCATGCCACGTGGTCGCCGTGGGCGTGGGTCACGACCGCGCGATCGACGGCGCACCACGGATCGATGTGGAACCCGCCCGCCTCGCAGAACAGCCCGCGGTCGGTGACCCGCAGCAGCGTCATGCGCCGGGGTGGAACTCAGCTCCGCTCGATGACGGCGCAGGCCACCCGGTCCCCCGAATTGCCGCTCGGGTCGGTCCGCTCGTCGTCGGGGCCAGCGTGAATGACGAGGGCGGCGCCACCGGGCGCGGTGTCGGAGGTCTGGAAGAGCGAGCGCGGCCCCGGGGTGATGAGGTCGCGCGGGAGCGTCATGCTCGTGTCGACGGATCCGTCGGCGCCGGCCTGGATGTTGGGCAGGTCGCCGAGATGCGGACCCTCGGGATTGAGCCGGCCGTGCTGCTTGCCCTCGGGGTTGAAGTGCGCGCCGGCCGACTTGAAGTCCGGCGGCGTGCAGACACCCACGGCGTGAAAGTGCAGCCCGTGCGGCCCGGGCGAGAGCCGGCTGGCGCTGAGATCGAGGCGCAGGGTGCCGGCCGTGTCGGTGAGGGTCGCTACGCCGGTCCGCGCACCGGCGGCGTCGTGGAAGGTCCCCGAGGCCACGGTCTTGGGCGCCGGGCCGCTCGTATCCGGCGAGCGGGAGCAGGCGGAGGCGGCCAGGGCGACGGCGAGCGCCACGGCCGCGGCAGGCTGATGAGTCATCGCTGAAACGTTCCCATGAGTGTGGCTTCGGCCAGGATGTGGCCGGCCATCGAGTGATCGAGGTCCGCGCGTTGCACGCCCGGAGCCAGGTTGAGGGTGCAGTCGAGCGCGTACAGGCGGAAGAAATACCGGTGCGACCGGCCTCGCGGCGGACAGGGGCCCTCGTAGCCGAGGTCGCCCGAGCTGTTGACCCCCTGGCGGGCTCCGGACGGGAGCTGGGGAGCCGGCGGCACCGCCGGGGCGAGCTCGACCGCGTCGGCCGGGAGGTTGAAGAGCACCCAGTGCACCCAGGTGCCGCGCGGCGCGTCGGGGTCGTCGCACACCAGGGCGAAGCTCCGGGTATTCACCGGGATCTCGCTCCAGGCAAGCCCGGGCGAGCTGCCCGCGCCCTCGCAGGTGTGCTCGGTGGGAATGGTCGCGCCGCCGGCGAGCGCGGGACTGGTGATTCTCATGCGGAGCCTGTCTGGAACCAGAGCTGGATGGCCATCGCCACCATGAACAGCGCGAACATCCGCTGCAGCGTGACGCCCGGGACCGCCTGGGCCACGCGCGCGCCCACCAGAGCGCCGCCCGTCAGCCCCACGGCGATGAGCAGCGAGGCGCGCACGTGGACGTGGCCGTGCTCCCAGTAGGTGTACGCCCCGAGGAGGCCCACCGGCAGGAGCAGCGCCCCGAGTGACGTGCCGAGCGCCAGCTTGACCGGAAACTTGGCGAGGAACACGAGGGCCGGCACGATGAGGAGCCCACCGCCGATCCCGAACAATCCCGACAGCACTCCGGCGGCGAGACCGATGGCCAGGAAGATCAGCAGCATGCGCGGCACGCTCCTTGGAAGGCGGATGAGAGGGCCCCGGAAAAATAAGCCGGAAGGCGTGGCGGTGCCGCGACGCGGTGTGAGGCGGGTCACAGCCCGCGTCCCCGGGAAGCTGTCCATTGCAGCATGGGTGCAAGGGACTTCCTGGGTGGCGCGCTGGTCGGGGCCGGCCTGGTCTATTTCCTGGATGCCGAGCGGGGACCGGAGCGCCGCGCGCGCATGCGCGACCGCCTCGGGCGGTCGTCGGTATCGGCCCGGTACGGATCGCGATTGGGCGATATCGACGGGCTCGAGGCCGCCAACCTGGCGCGGGGAGGCCTGGCCGGCGCGGGGATGGAGCGGCTGGCCCGCATCGCGGGCGGTGCCTTGGTCGCCTACGGACTGCTCCGCCGCGGCGCCACCGGCAGCCTGCTGCGGACGCTGGGTGCCGGAATGGTCGCGACCGGGCTGAAGCAGCCGGGGGCTCCCGGTCGTGCCCCGGGCGGGGAGCGGCGCCGGACCGTGGACATTCAGAAGACGCTGCACGTCGACGCGCCGGTGGAACAGGTGTACGCCTTCTGGTCGAGCTACGACAACTTCCCCCTCTTCATGTCGAACGTGCGGGAGGTCCGGGACCTCGGCGCGCAGCGCTCGAGTTGGGTGGTGAGCGGACCCGGGGGCGTCCCGGTCGAGTGGACCGCGGTCCTGACGGAACGGGAGGAGAACCGGCTGCTGGCCTGGCGCAGCGAGCCCGGATCGGTGCTGGAGAACGCGGGCGTCATCCGGTTCGCCCGCGAAGCCGGGGGGACCCGGATCGACCTGCGGTTCTGCTACAGCCCGCCCGCCGGGTCGGGGGGCCGCGCGCTCGGGGAGTTCTTCGGGGCCGACCCGCGGATCAGAGTGAACGAAGATCTCGCGCGCCTCAAGGCGCTGCTCGAATCAACCGTGAGGAGTGACTCGCATGACGAAGAACGACGGCCGTGAATTCGCGACCATGACGGACGAGGAGCGCAAGCGGTTCGCGCTCGACCACAGCGGGACGGCGCCCGAGGAGGCCGGCGACGAGCTCGACCTCGAGGATCCCCGCGATCCTGACAAGGTGGGCCGGCACTACGGCAGCCTGAAGGAAGAGATCGCCGATCCCGACGCGCGCGACGGCACCGCGGCGCTGCTCGACGATGAGGAGCATGAGCGCAATGTCGAGGACGCGGAGAGGGAGCCCTCATGAACTCCTTCGACGGCGGTCGCGAGCGCCGCGGCGTCAACGTCGGCCAGCGCGAGCGGTGGATCTCCGGGATCGCCGGCGCGGCGCTGGTCGGGTTTTCCATGGGGCGGAAGCGGCTCCGCGCCGTGCTGGTGCCGCTGGGCGGCGCGCTCATCGGCCGGGCGGTGACCGGCCGCTGCGAGGTCAACCGCCTGCTGGGCCGGAACTCCGCCAGGGACGAAGGGCGGACCGGCACGATCGCCGATCTCGAGCGGGGCGGGGGAGTCAAGCTCGAGCAGGCGGTGGTCATCGAACGCCCCCGCGAGGAGCTCTTCGGGTTCTGGCGGGACTTCGAGAATCTCCCCCGCTTCATGGACAACCTCGAGTCGGTCACCATTCTCGGCCCCCGGCGCTCGCACTGGGTGGCGAAGGGGCCGGCCGGTACCCGCGTCGAGTGGGACGCCGAGATCGAGCAGGAGATCGAGAACGAGCTGATCTCCTGGCGATCGCTCCCCGGGGCGGACGTGGATCAGGTGGGCTCGGTGCACTTCTCGCCGGTGCACAATGGGGGGACGGAGGTGCGGGTCATCCTGCGCTACGCCCCGCCCGCCGGGAAGCTGGGTGGCGGTGTCGGCCACGTCCTGGGTGAGAATCCCGAGCAGCAGGTCGCGGACGACCTCCGGCGGTTCAAGCAGGTCATGGACGCGCGCGAGGTGCCGTCCTCCGCGATGTGATTTACGACTGCGTCATCGTCGGCGGCGGCCCCGCCGGGCTGAGCGCGGCGCTCATGCTCGGGCGGTGCCGTCGCCGCGTGCTCGTGTGCGATGCCGGCCAGCCCCGCAATCGCCGGGCGCGCGCGGCGCACGCGTTTCTCACCCGGGACGGCATCGCGCCGGAGGAGCTCTTGCGCATCGCGCGGGAGCAGCTCGCCCCCTACGACACGATTGAGCAGCGGGCGGCCGAAGTCGTGGACGCGGCTCGTGGCGCTGAGGGATTCGAGGTGCGCTGCGCCGACCGCACCCGACTCCGGTGCCGCAAGCTGCTGCTGGCCACCGGCGTCGTGGACGAGCTCCCGCCCATCGCCGGGCTCGAGGCGCTCTACGGCGTGAGCGTGCATCACTGCCCCTACTGCGACGGCTGGGAGTGGCGGGACCAGCCGATCGCGATCTACGGACGGGGCGAGGAGGGGGCCGGGCTCGCGCAGGGGCTCACGGTCTGGAGCCGGGACCTGCTGCTCTGCACGGACGGCCCGGCGGAGCTGCCGGGCCGCCTCGTGGGTCGGCTGGAGTCGCTCGGCATTCCGGTGCGCGAAGACCGCGTGCTCGGGCTCGAGGGGCGGGACGGAAAGCTCGAGCGGATCGTATTCGAGCGCGGGCCGCCGGCGCCCCGGCGCGCGCTCTTCTTCGCGACGGGCCAGCACCAGGCGTCGCCGCTCGCCGCCAGGCTCGGCTGCGCGTTCACCGGGCACGGGGCAGTCGCCACCGGCAAATGCGAGGCGACCAACGTGCCGGGACTGTACGTCTGCGGCGACGCCTCGCGAGAGGCGCAGTTCGTGGTGGTGGCGGCCGCGGAAGGGGCCGAAGCCGGAATGGCGATCAACAAGGCGCTGCTCGAGGAGGAGCTCGCCGATCAGAAGAGCAGCTCGATCCCCAGTCGCGCCAGCCTCGGCACCCCGTAGGCGAAGATCGGCTGGGTGAAATCCCGCGCCGCCGCCAGGTAGAGCGGGAAGAGTTCCTCGCGCCCCGCGAGATACCCGTCCCCGTTCAGGTCCTCGCTCGCCCGGTAGCGGGCGGACTCGTAGGGAATCGGCGCGGGATCCGCCGCGTACGCATCCTCCGCCATTCTCGTGATCGTGGCCTCGTCGGCCCGGGGCAGCCCCGTGTCGCGCCGCACGGCCACGACGTTCCGGCGGTTGAGCAGGTTGCGAACGTCCAGGTAGATCCCGCCCGTCGTGCCGCCGAGCCGAATCGGCCGGCGGACCAGGAGATCGACGGTCGAGCTCCACGGCAGGCGGGAGGCATTGGGCGGCCCCGAGACCGGCAGGCCGGCGGTGTCGACCCGGGTGAACGGCAGGCCGGAGAGCGCGCGCACGATGATCGCGCCTTCGAGCCCCGCAATCGGCCGCACCCCCGCGACCCTCGGACCGACGTTCTCCGGCACCTTGCCGCGCGCAATGAGCGTGAGCGTGTGCCGCTGGTCGAAGTCGAGCGGGAACTCGGCGTGCGCCGGCCGGATCGTGTCACCCGTCGTCGGGTCCACGCTGATCACCCGGTTGAGGAGGAACGGATCGGTGGACGTGGCCTTCGCGTCCTGTAGCGCGTAGGCCACGCGGAAGCCGAAGCCGTTCCGGAGCTCCCGCTCGGCAAGCAGCTCGAAGCCGCGCGCGGTGCCGGCGTCGGCGTTGCCGAAAATGGTGGAGTCGGGATTGAGTCCCAGCGGCACCGATGCCACCAGTCCCGTGAGCCGTTTCTGGTAGACCCCCAGCCGCAGCGAGGTCCCTTCCCTCGGCCGGATCCGCACGCTGAACTCGTACTGGGTGGCCTGCTCGAAGCCCAGGTTGGGGTTGCCACGGCGAAACCGGCCGGTCCGGGTGGTGTCGTCGAAGGCCGCGTCCACCAGGAACTGGTAGTCCGGCGCCTGGCTGAAGCGCCCGAAGCTCGCCACCACGGTCGCGCCCCGCAGCACGGTGGACACGGCGAAGCGGGGGCTCACCGAGCGCTGGGTGCCCCGGGCCTCGCCGACGCTCTCCGTCCGGGGGTTGTACTGGTCGTACCGGATGCCGAGCGTCACCGCGATGTCGGCGACACGCGTCTGGGCCTCGGCGTAGGCCGAGACGTTGCGGGGGGAGAACGCCGAGACCGCCGCCGGCGGCACGGTGTCCCCGGCGGCGAGGAAGCCGAGCACGCGCTGATAGGTGCGTACCTGCTGGGCGGAGAGCTCGCCGCCGAAGAAGAGGTCGACGCTGCGCATCCCGCCATAGGTCCCGTCGAGCTGGAACTTGGTCTCGCCGAAACGGTTCCAGCCCAGATCGCCGCGCGAGGCGCCGGCCAGGAAGAACGCCGGCACGCCCCAGGGGGTCTGGTCGCTCCAGTCCGGCCGCGCCAGTCCCGGCACGGGCGCGGGAGACGGGTCCTGCGCGCGTGCCAGGTCCTCGCCCACGAAGTGGAAGCGCGAGCCGGTCAGCGCGCCGACCTGGTAGTCCACCGTGCCGTCCAGCTCGCCGCGAAGGAACTCCCGCACGAACCGGCTGGCGCGGAGATCCATGATGAGCGGCCGGAGCGACGCCGAACCGGTGCGGAACTGGAGATGGCCGCTCACCAGGTCGCCGCGCAGGCGCTGGGCCGGGGCGAAGTCCGGGGCGTACTTGTAGGCGGGATCGTACAGCAGCCGCTGGTCCTCGGAATGCACCCCGAGGAGCCGGAGCGTCGTGGCCCCCGTGAGCGGCACCACCAGCTTCGCGGCGCCGTTCCACTGCTCGCCACTGTTGTGGGGCAGGAGGCCCGGCCCGCCCGAGCGGGGGTCGCGCGGGTCGGCTGGCAGCGGCGCATTCACCGGGTCGTCGTCCAGCCGGCCCGCCACATCCACTGCCGCGATGAAGCCGATATCCCCGATGACGGGTCCGCCCGCGCGCAGGGCCAGGCGGTCGAGCCCGTGGTCGAGGGTGCCGCCGAACGGCCGGTCGGTCTCGATGGCGGCGCGGCCGTCCCATGAGTCGCCCGGGTCCCGTGTCACCACGTTCACCAGGCCCGAGAGCGCCTGTCCGTAGCGCGCCGAGAAGCCGTTGGTGACCAGCGACGCCTCGCCCAGGAGGTCCGGCGGGATGCGGAGCCCGAGGCCGCCGGTGGCCGCGTCGAGCTGGTTCTTGACGCCGAGACCGTCGAGGATGAACGACTCTTCGCCGATCCGGCCGCCCCGGTAGCTCTGGCCCACGGCCCCCGCGCTGAGCGCGATGGCCTCCTCCAGCGAGCTCACCGGCAGGTCGCGCAGATCCTCGGCGGTGATCTTCTGTTCGGTGCTCGTGGCCAGCGGATCGAGCAGCTCGTCCACCGGCACGGTGACCACGAGCGGCGCCAGCTCGACCGCGCTCGGCGCGAGCTCGAAATTGGCCGTGACCGTGGCACCTGAGCGTACGAAGACGCTGTCGAGCACCACCCCACGGAAGCCGATCAGCCGAGCCGCCACGCGATGCCACCCGGTGCGGACGGCGCGGACCCGGTATTCGCCGGCCGTGTCCGTCACCGCGCCGACCCGGGCGTCCACCAGCACCTGGACGCCGGCCAGCGAGCGGCCGGTGCCGGACTCGCGCACCCGGCCGCCGACGGCACCCTCGCTCTGCGCCGCCAGGGCGCTCGCGCAGAGCAGCCCCGCCAGCGCGAGCGACGGAGCCTTCCACCGCACCCGTGTCGTCGTCATGGCGCGCCGAACAGGTAAAGGTCCGCCGCCCGGGCCACCGTGGTGTCGGTGAGCGGGTTGCCGGTGAGCGGGTTGAGTACCGGCTGCCCGGTTTTCGGGTCGAGCTTCGGCGCAATGACTAACGGATAGCCTTCGGCCACGACCTCGGTGCCCGCGGGTGACAGCGCCGGCCGGCGGAAGGACGCCGGACTCTCGAGCACCGCGTCAGCGCCCGATGCCAGATCCACCACGTGCACGATCCCTCCGCTGTCCCACTGCGTCGGCCCCAGCTCCGGATCGACCGAGAACGCCACCCGCCCGCCGACGACGGCCGCCAGGCGGCCAGCCGCGGCGTCCACGTCGCGCGCGATGCCCGCCGGGCCGAAGTCGTAGACGACGTCGGTCGCGCCGGTCGACAGGACTCGGCGGAAGACGCGGCTGTCGCCGCCGAGGGTGAAGTAGATCTCGTCGTCGGTCGGGCCGCGGCTCACGCCCGACGCAAAGTCCGTCCCCGGCAGCCCCGAGACCGTCGCGCCTGCGGCCGAGAGGTCGAGCACACCCAGCTTGAGGCCCGAGGTGATCGTGTCCATCACACAGTTCTGGCAGGGAACCCGGTAGGCCACGTGCGCGCCGACGAACACCAGGCGGTCGGCGCCCTGCCAGCGGAGCTGGCGGACCGCGTTGTGGCGCGGCTCCCCGGGAATCGTGTACGGAATCGGCTGGACGTTCGCTGCGCCCGAAACGTCGGAACCCGGTGCGACGGCCACCGCCTCGCGATCCGGGCTGACTGCCCCGATCCGCCCGCTCGCCTTCACGAAGGCCAGCCGGCCGTCGGGTGAGAGCACGGGAGACTCGATGGCATTGGTGCTGTCATCGCCGCTCCCCGAGAGATCGCAGACGAGGCGGCGCTGGCTTCCGCCCGTGGCGGGCAGCTCGGCCAGGCACACGTCGTGATCCGGGCGCCCGAGCTGCTGCGTGGAGTACAGGATGCCCGAGCCGTCGGGGAGCCAGGACGCGCCGCGATCGGCCGACTCGTTGAGCGTGAGGCGAACCGGCGGCGAGGGATCGAATGGTTGGGTGGTGCCGAAGGGAGGGGCGCTGAACGGGTCGGTGTGTCCGCACGCGAGGGCCAGAAACGCGCCGCCGGCGAGGGCCAGACGACAGAGGTCCGTCGGTGAGCCAGCCACCATAGGCATCTCGGGAGAGGAGGCGGATTCGGCAGGGGGACGACAGCCCGGCAAACGGGTGCACACCGCCTCAGCCGACCGGTCAAGGATCGGATGCCGCCGTGCCCGGCGCAAGAGGCCGGCCTGCGCGCCGGGCGGGGGTGGCAGTACCTTTGAGCCCAACCGCCGATCCCGAGCCGACCATGTTCTTGCGACGACTCTACGACGAGCAACTCGCGCAGGCCAGCTATCTCCTCGGCTGCCACGCCAGCGGTGACGCGCTCGTGGTGGACCCCAATCGCGACGTCGAGCCGTACCTCCGGGTGGCCGCGGCCGAAGGGCTCCGGGTCACCCACGTCACCGAGACGCACATCCACGCGGACTTCGTCTCCGGCGCCCGCGAGCTCTCCCGGCGCGCCGGCGCGCGCCTGCTGCTGTCCGATGCCGGGGGTGAGGACTGGCGCTACCGCTACGCGCAAAGCGAAGGCGCCGAGCCGCTGCACGACGGATCCGTCTTCCGCGTGGGCGCCGTCGAGGTCCGGGCGCTGCACACGCCGGGGCACACCCCGGAGCACCTCAGTTTCCTGATCACCGACACCGTGGCGGCGACCGAACCGATGGGCGCCCTCACCGGCGACTTCGTGTTCGTGGGTGACGTCGGCCGGCCCGACCTGCTCGAGCGCGCGGCGCACATCGCCGGCACCATGGAGGCAGGCGCGCGCCAGCTCTTCCGCTCGCTCCAGCGGTTCGCGCTGCTCCCCGATTACCTCCAGATCTGGCCGGGGCACGGCGCCGGCTCGGCGTGCGGCAAGTCGCTCGGCGCGGTACCGCAGTCCACGCTCGGCTACGAGCGCCGCTTCAACTGGGCGTTCGGCATCCACGTCGAGGACGAGTTCGTGCGCGCCGTCCTGGCCGGCCAGCCGGACCCGCCGCGGTACTTCGCGATGATGAAGCGGATCAACCGCGACGGTCCACGCGTGCTCGGCGAGCCGCGTCCGCCGGCACGACTGGGCCTGCACGAGCTCGACGCCGCGCTCCAGGCGGGCCGGCCGGTGGTCGATACCAGACCCTGGCGGGAGTTCGCGCGGGGCGCCATCGCCGGCTCGCTCAGCATCCCGGCCAACCGATCGTTCACTACGTGGGCTGGATCGCTGCTGCCGTACGATCGGGAATTCCTGCTGATCGTGGACCCACGCGGCGACCTCGGGGTGGATCGGTTGGCGCGCGACCTCGCCGGCATCGGGCTCGATCGGCTGGCCGGCTACGCCGGCAACGATGTGCTGGACGCGTGGGCCGCGGCACACGGCCCGCTCGAGCCCATCTCCTGCATCGCGCGGCGCGACCTGGTCGGCGCGATCGCGGCGGATCGGGTCAACATTCTCGACGTGCGCAGCCTCGCCGAGTGGAATGCCGGCCACATTCCGGACTCCGTGAATATCCCGCTCGGCGATCTGGAGCAACGGCTGGACGAGATCCCCCGCGACCGGCCCATCGTGATCCACTGCCAGTCCGGCGCACGGGCCGGCATGGCGGCCGCGCTGCTTCGCGCGTGCGGCGTGTCGGACGTGAGCGTCTACGGCGGCGGCTTCGCCGAATGGAATAGCGCGGCCCAGCCGGAGGGGAATGCGCGGGTATGAGGCGGGTGGCGCGTTCCGTCCCCGTGAGCTTCGAATGCTCTTCCATGGTGCAGGAAGGACGGCTTCGGAATCCGCCCGCCCGGCCGGCACTTCCGCGGCCCCCGGTTTGTGTGTATTTCCTGCCTGTGGGTTCCGACCCTCCTAACCAAGGCGGCGATATGCTCAAGGAATTCAAGGCGTTCGCGATGCGCGGCAACGTGCTCGATCTGGCGGTCGGGTTCATCATGGGCGGCGCGTTCGGGACCATCGTGAAGTCGCTGGTCGACGACGTCATCATGCCGCCGATCGGGCTGGCCCTCGGCAACGTGGATTTCTCCAATCTCTTCGTCGTCCTGAAGCAGGGAGCCAAGGCGCCGCCGCCGTACTCGACGATCGCCGATGCCCACGCGGCCGGTGCCGTCACCCTCAACTACGGCACCTTCATCAACACCGTCATCGCGTTTCTGATCGTCGCTTTCGCCGTGTTCCTGCTGGTGCGCGCGGCGAACCGGATGATGCCCGCCGAGGCCGAGGCGCCGAACACGAAGGACTGCCCCTACTGCAGGATGGCAATCCCGGTGGCGGCCTCCCGCTGTCCGCAATGCACGTCGGACCTGCGGGCCGCCTGAGCAGGCCGACGGGAGACGACTTTATGGCACAAAGCACTTGATGAAATCGCGCACTCGCAGTATGCTCTGAGCCATGGCCTCTCCCCAGCGCGTTCCCGCCCCTCGGCGGGACGATCCGGCGCTCCACGTCCGGGCGATGGACAATCTCTCGTTCATCCGCCGGACGATGGAGCGGGCCACCGCCTTCACCGCCGTCCCGGGGTGGGGCGGCGTCGGCATGGGGGCGCTGGCCCTCGCGGCCGCGGCGCTCGCGCCCAGCAGGCCGACCACGATGGAGTGGCTGGCTACGTGGGTCGTGGCCGCCGTCGCGGCGTTGTCGCTGGGCGGCTGGACCATGGCCGCCAAGGCGCGCCGTGCCGGGACCACCGTGTTCTCCTATCCGGGCCGGCGCTTCGTCCTCAGCTACGTGCCGCCGCTCCTGGTCGGCGCGCTGCTCACGGCCGCGCTGGTGCGCGCCGGGCTCTACCATGCGCTGCCGGGAACCTGGCTCCTGCTCTACGGCACCGGGGTCGTCACCGGCGGCGCCTTCTCCGTTCGCGTGGTGCCGCTCATGGGACTCTGCTTCATGGGCCTCGGCGCCCTCGCGCTCTTCGGCCCGGCCGCGTGGGGGAACCCGCTGATGGCCGCCGGCTTCGGCGGGCTCCATATCGTGTTCGGACTCATCATTGCACGGAGGTACGGTGGCTGAATCCAGTCTTGCCCCGAAGCGTCGTTCCGAGCGGGCACCGCCGCACGACCTGCAGGGCGTGCGCGGCGATGCCGCCCAGGGACCGCTCGAGCTCGATCGGCTCATTCACGAGCGCATGCGGCTCGCGATCGTGAGCGCGCTGGCCGTGAACGATTCGCTCAGCTTCAACGAGCTCAAGCATCTGCTCGACACGACCGACGGCAACCTCAGCGTGCACGCCCGCAAGCTGGAGCAGGCCGAGTACGTCGTGTGCACCAAGACGTTCGCGGGTCGCGTGCCCCGCACCGAGTACCGGCTGAGCTCGGCGGGCCGACGCGCGCTGGAACGCTACCTCGACCACATGGAAGCCCTCATCCGGGCCACGCGCGAGCGTTGAGCCGCTCTCTTTTTTGAGGAGTGACTTTATGCAGCAAAGCACTTCGCCCGCCGGCCCGGTGCCGCTCCATGTCGGCATCATCATGGACGGCAACGGCCGCTGGGCCACCCGGCAGGGGCACTCGCGCGCCGCGGGGCACCGCGCGGGCGCGGCGATGGTGCGCCGGCTGGTGGAGGCGGCGCCCGATGCCGGGATCGGAGTGCTGACGCTCTTCGCCTTCTCTGCCGACAACTGGCGGCGGCCGAAAACCGAAGTCGGCTGGCTCATGCGGTTGTTCCGGGAGTACCTGCGCGTGGAGCGGGCGCGCTGCGTGGCCAGCGGCGTGCGGCTCGAGGTGATCGGCCGGCGGGACCGGATCGGGCGTGCGCTCCGCGCGGCGGTCGAGGAGGCCGAGCGGGAGACCGCGCAGGGCACCCGGCTGCACCTCCGGATCGCGCTCGACTATTCCGCGCGGGACGCCATTCTCCGCGCGGCGCAATGCCTGCAGCCGGGCACCGTCCCCTCGCGCGACACCTTCGGCCGGCTGCTCGCGATCGTGGACCACGGCGTGCCGGTGCCGGAGGTCGATCTCCTCATCCGCACGGGCGGCGAGCGCCGCCTCAGCGACTTCCTCCTGTGGGAGGCCGCCTACGCGGAGCTGCACTTCTCGCCGCTCATGTGGCCGGAGTTCGGTCCCGCCGCGCTGCAGGACGCGGTGCGCGACTTCGCGACGCGCGAGCGCCGGTTCGGCGGGCTGCCGGATGCCGCGGCGGGGTGAACGGGTCCGCCCATGCGGCCTCTCCCGGGCGGGGTTACCCTTCCCGTACGAGCGCCACAAGGAGAGGTCGCGATGGCATCAGATAATGCAGCTCCCGCGGGACCAGACCTGAAGCAGGGCATCCCCGCCGCCGACGTGCCGGACGGCGAGATGATCGCGGGCCACGTGGACGGCGAGCCGGTGCTCCTGGTGCGTCGGGGCGAGGAGTGGTTCGCCGTCGGGGCAGCGTGTACCCACTACAGCGGCCCGTTGCCCGAAGGCCTCGTCGTGGGCGATACGGTGCGCTGCCCCTGGCACCATGCCTGTTTCGACCTGCGCACGGGCCGCGCGCTGCGGCCGCCCGCGCTCAACGATCTCCCCTGCTGGCTCGTGGAGCAACGCGATGGGCGAGTCTCGGTCGGCGCCCGGCGGAAGCCGGAGCCGCGCCCGGCGCCTCGTGCACGGGCGCCGGAGCGGGTGGTGATCATCGGTGGCGGAGCGGCCGGCAACAGCGCGGCGGAGACGCTCAGGCGGGAGGGGTACGGGGGTCGGATTACCATCGTCGACCCCGACCGGGACGCTCCGTATGACCGGCCGAACCTCTCCAAGGACTACCTCGCCGGCAACGCGCCCGAGGAGTGGATTCCCCTCCATCCCCCCGAGTTCTACGAGGAGCGGGCGATCGAGCTGCGACGCGGCCCGCGGGTCGCGGCCATCGACGCGGCGGCGCGGCACGTGCGCCTCGACGACGGCACCGAGCTCTCCTACGAGGCGCTGCTCCTGGCCACCGGTGCGAGTCCGGTGCGGCTGGGACCCGAGTTCGAGCGCGCGTCACCGGCGGTGCACTACCTCCGTTCGCTGGCCGACAGCCGCCGGATCGCCGCCGCGGCCCGGGCGGGTGGGAAGGCCGTGGTGCTGGGGGCCAGCTTCATCGGGCTCGAGGTGGCGGCCTCGCTCCGCACCCGGCGGATGGAGGTCCACGTGGTCGCGCCCGACGTGCGACCGCTGGGGCGCATCATGGGCCCGGAGCTGGGAGACTGGATCAGGGCGCTGCACGAGGAGCATGGCGTCGTCTTCCACCTGGGCCAGACCGCACGGGAGATCCGCGACGGAACGGTTACCCTCGCCGGCGGCGAGCGGCTGACGGCGGAGCTCGTGGTGGCCGGAATCGGCGTCAGACCGAACCTGGAGCTGGCGGAGGCGGCGGGCCTGGCCCTGGACCGGGGCGTGACGGTGGACGAACGGCTGGCGACGAGCGCGCCCGGCATTTTCGCCGCGGGCGACATCGCCCGCTGGCCGGACCCTCACACCGGCGATCGCATCCGGGTGGAGCACTGGGTGGTGGCCGAGCGGCAGGGGCAGACCGCGGCCCGCAACATCCTGGGCGCGGGTGAGCCGTTCGAGGCAGTGCCGTTCTTCTGGAGTCAGCATTACGACCAGACCATCGCGTACGTCGGGCACGCGGAACGGTGGGACCGGCTCGAGATCGACGGCGACCTGGCGGCAAACGACTGTGCGGTGCGCTTCCTGGGCGGCGGCAGACTGCTGGCGCTGGCCACCGTGGGTCGGGACCACGCCAGCCTCGAGGCGGAGCTGGCCATGGAGCACGCAGCGGTGGGATGAGCTGACGGACGTCGCGTGTGTATCTTGCCCGGGAACGGCGGTCCGTCTACTGGACGCTTGCCAGGTTGTAGAGCGCCCGCCACGCACGAAACACCTCCTGGTAATCGTCGTGCGTAAAGGCCACCGTCCGCCCCGCCGTCCGGACCGACCCCGGCGCGAGCTCCGCCATGTCGGCCATCTGGGTGAACTGAAAGTCCACCTCCAGGCGGATGGGTGAGCCCAGGCGGAGCGGCGCGTGCGGGCGACGGAGCGCCGCGGTCGCGCCCTCGCGGATCCGGCGGCACGCCTCCGCCGGCGCCACGCTCCGGGCCGCGAACCTCCCCACGGCCTCCTTCACGACCACCGTCTCGACCGTGCCGCCGAGAAAGTCGCGCGCTTCGGCCGCGACGGCCTGATCCCCGCTCACCAGTGCAACCGGAACGCCGTAGGTGCCGGCCAGCGCCGCATTGATCGCGAGCTCGCCGACCGGCCGGCCATTCAGCCGCACCTCGTGCACGCTGCTGGTGTAGGTGTGGTCGATGATCGCGGGCCCCACGCCTGCCCGCGCGTGATATCCGACGAAGAACGCCGCATCGAAGCCGAGCTCGACCCCCTCGACCATGGATCGGGCCTTGGGTCCCCCGCTCAACAGCTCCGCCGCCGGGTGCAGCTCTTCGGCCAGCAGGTTCATCATGAGCCAGTGGCTGTCGTTGACCAGCACGCGCTCGGCGCCGGCGGCGAGCGCGCCCTCGATGGCCGCGTTGGCTTCCGCAGTCATCAGCCGGCGGAATCTGTTATACTCTCCCGCATGACGGGGATCGACCGGATCGGTCTGGTCCTCGTGGACAACGCCGGCCACCCCTTCCATGTCGACGGAGATGTACACCCGCATGTCTGCTCCCGTGGTGAGGGTTCGGCGTCCGGTCATCGGAGGACGAGCAATGCGCGCGAGCGCATGGGGACTGATCGGCGCGGCGGCCCTGGCGGCCTGCGCGCCACGCGGCGACAAGCCGCCGCGCACGCTGGAAGAGGGACGACTGTATACCAGCTGGCTGTACGGTAGCCAGTACCAGAAGCTGTGGGATCGGTTCTCGCCGGAAATGCGGGAGAGCTTCGGCAGCGTGGCCGACCTGGCGAGCTTCGCCGGACGGGCCGTGGACCGGCTCGGGCCGGAACGCCGCGCGCTCGAGGAGCGCGTGGATTCCGTGGCGCCATTCCGGGTCTACCAGCGTACCGCGTCGTTCGACACCTCGCGGCGCCCGATGCTGATCGAGTGGAGCCTGGCCCGGGACGGCGCCGTGACCGGCCTGGTCGTGCGCCCGGTTCCGGACGAGGGCCGCTGAAGCAAGTCGTGAGTCGTGCGTCGTGAGTCGTACGGCCTACGACTCACGACTCATGACTTCTCAATACACCCGCCCGCCGAGCGGCACCTCTCGCTCGGCGGCCAGCAGCACGACTTCGCCCTGCTCGTCCGGCAGCCCGAGCACCAGCACCTCGGACGGGAAGCCGGCGATGTTGCGCGTGCCCAGGTTGACCGCCGCGATCACCAGGCGACCCAAGAGCTCCTCCGCCGTGTAGCGCGCCCGGAGCTGCGCGCTCGACGACTTTTCTCCCAGCGGGCCGAAGTCGATCCACAGCTTGTACGCCGGCTTCCTGGCCCGCTCGTTGGGTTCCGCCCGCATGATGCGTCCCACCCGCAGATCCAGTGTCCCGAACGCCTCGCCGGCGGTCACTGGAGCAGCTCCCCGCGGAGCACCGTCACCGCCTGGCCGCCGAGCTGCACCCTGTCGCCGGCCAGCCGCACCCGGACCATCCCCCCGCGTTGGGATGCCTGATAGCCGCGCAGCTCGGTCCGGCTCAGCCTCGCGCCCCAGTATGGCGCCAGCGCGCAGTGGGCCGAGCCGGTGACCGGGTCTTCGGGCACACCGGCCGCCGGCGCGAAGAAGCGGGAGACGAACTCCCGCTCCGGCGTCGCCGAGACGGCGGTGACGATGACGCCCCGTACGGCTAGCCGGCCGAGGCGGGCCAGGTCGGGCGCGAGCCGGCGCAGCGTGTCCTCGGACTCCACCTCGACCAGAAAATCGAAGCGGGTCTGCCCGACAAAGCGGAGCGGGACGCCGAGCGCCACCGCCAGGTCCGGTGGGGGAGGGGCCTCGACGGCCGGCGTGGCGGGGAAGTCGAGCCAGATGAGCCCGTCGCGCCCGGTCGCGGTGAGGAGTCCGCTCCGGGTGTGGAACCGTACCTCGGCGTCGGGCGGAAGATGTCCCTCCTCCCACAGCACGTGCGCGCTCGCGAGCGTGGCGTGTCCGCACAGGTCCACTTCGACGGCAGGGGTGAACCAGCGGAGGTCGTACCCGTCGGCGCCCCGGATCAGGAACGCGGTCTCCGCCAGGTTCATCTCGCGCGCCACGAGCTGCATCCAGCCGGCGTCCCGCGCCACGGGCAGTATGCAAACTGCTGCGGGGTTGCCGGCGAAGGGCCGGTCCGTGAAGGCGTCGACCTGGGTGAACGGCTGGGTCAGGGGCACGAGTCGCTCGGGAGCGGGTAGTCGGCGAAGCGGATGGAAATAAGGAGCGGAAGCCGGAGAAGTGAAGGGTCCGCTGCAGGAACGGTTCGAGCCGGTTGCGACAGATCCTCCGGTCGCTCCGCTGCCTCAGGAGGACACGCCTGTTCGGCGTTTTACAGGGATCTCCCTCGAGCTCACCCGCACACTACGTCGGGAGCCATGTGGCCGCCGACCGCCATCCGGTCGGCGGCCACAGGTGGTGATGGCCATCAGTCTGCCACTTGCTGCTCACGCGTCGTCCACGCCCGGCTCGGGGTCGCTCTGCTGCTTGGCCTTCCCGATCGACTGCTGGACCTTCCCCTTGATTTCCTGTGCCTTGCCCTTGACTTCCTCGCCGGTATCGCCGGTGGCCGCGCCCGTGGTGCCGCGTACCCGGCCTTCGAGCTCCTTCGCGGCGCCTTTGAGCCGGTCCTTGGCGCCTTCGGTGGCAAGATCCTTGTCGTCCGCCATGTCGTCCTCGTGGTCAGGGTCGATACTAAGCACCCAAACTGGGGCCGGCAGTCGGGATCCGACGTGACTGGCCTCACGCCGCGCCGGGCGCCGGCTCGGATGCGTGATGCTTCTCACGTGGATTCGGGGCATCCGGCCGCGCGGTGGCGCCCAGCAGATCACGTCGCGCGGCGTCGGCGAGCCGCAGGTTGGCGGGCGGCGGCGGCGGCGCTGGTTCAGGCCTCCGCCAATGCCTCGGCGGCGGGGGTGAGCTCGGCGTAGTGGCATGCGGCGACGGTGGGGCCCACGGGCCGCAGAGGCGGCACCTCGGTGCGGCAGCGCTCGTTCTTCGACGGGTGCCAGCAGCGGGTGTGAAAGGGACAGCCCGGCGGTGGGTTGGACGGGCTTGGCAGGTCTCCGCTCAGCACGATGCGAGTCTGCTTTCGTCCGGGATCCGGCTCGGGCACCGCGGAGAGCAGCGCCACGGTGTACGGGTGGCGCGGTTCCGAGAGCAGCGCCTCGGTGGGTCCGGACTCGACGATGCGGCCGAGGTACATCACGGCCACGCGGTGGGCGATCTGCCGCACGACCGCCAGATCGTGCGCGATGAAGAGATAGGCGAGCCCCCGCTCGCGCTGCAGGTCGGCCAGCAGGTTCAAGACCTGCGCCTGCACCGACACGTCCAGCGCGGATACCGGCTCGTCGCACACGATGAAGCTCGGCTCCACGGCGAGCGCGCGGGCGATCCCGATCCGCTGGCGCTGGCCGCCCGAGAACTCGTGCGGGTACCGGCGGGCGTAGCCGGGGTCGAGCCCCACTTCCTCGAGCAGCGCGCCGACCCGCCGGCCGACCTCCGCTCCCCTGGCCAGCCGGTGGATCTCGATCCCCTCGGCAACCGCCGAGCCTATGCTCATCCGCGGATTGAGGCTGCTGTACGGGTCCTGGAAGATGATCTGCATCCGGCGCCGCAGCCGCCGGAGCGAGGTCCGGTCGAGGGCAAAGACATCGTTCCCCTCGAATGCCACGCGCCCGCTCGTCGGCTCCTGCAGCCGGAGGATGGTGCGGCCGGCGGACGACTTGCCGCAGCCGCTTTCGCCAACCAGAGCCAGCGTTTCGCCGCGCGCCACCTCGAAGGACACGCCGTCCACCGCGCGCACCGGTGGGGCATCCGCACGGAAGAGTCCGCGGGAGGTGTAGTACTTGACGAGATCCCGGACCTCGAGGAGAGGTGTCATGGAGATCAATCCCCTCCGCTTCGCTCAGGCTGTGCCGAAGTCGCTCTCACCGGTTCCCGCCGCGTCGGCGACGCGGCGTCCGGCTCCGCCAGCCAGCACCGCATCCGGTGGCCCGGGCCTACCGGCAGCGGCTCGGGTGCGAGCACGCATTTCTCGAACGCCTGGGGACAGCGGGGCCGGAAGCGGCAGCCGGTGGGCCATTCGGCGGGCGGTGGGACGGTGCCGCGGATGGGCGTGAGTCGGCGCAGCGGTCCCGAAATCCGCGGCACCGAGGCGAAGAGTCCCTGGGTATACGGGTGCGAGGGATTCGCGAACAGCTCGGCCGTCTCCGCCTCCTCGACGATCTGCCCGGCATACATGACCGCCACCCGGTCGGCGCGCCCCGCCACGATGCCGAGGTCGTGCGTGATCAGGAGCACGGCCATGCCACGGCTCCGCCGGAGCTGGTCGAGGACCTCGAGGATCTGCGCCTGGACGGTCACGTCGAGCGCGGTCGTGGGCTCGTCGGCCACCAGTATCTCCGGCTCGGCGGCGAGCGCGATGGCGATCATCACGCGCTGCCGCATCCCGCCGCTCAACTGATGGGGATAGGCGTCGAGCCGCTCCGCCGGGTCCGGGATCCCCACCTCCTGCAGCAGCCGCAGCGCGCGCTCCCTCGCCTCCGCCTTCGAGATCCGGAAGTGTGCCCGGATGCCCTCCGCGATCTGGTCGCCCGCGGTGAAAACGGGGTTGAGGCTCGTCATCGGATCCTGGAAGATCATCCCGATGCGCCGGCCGCGGATCCGGCGGAGCGCCTCGCGCTCGAGCGCGAGCACGTCCGTGTCGCCCAGGCGGACGACGCTGCCGGGGTCCACCCGGCCCGGCGGCGGTACGAGGCGCAGGAGCGCGAGGCTGGTCAGACTCTTGCCGCAGCCGGATTCGCCCACCAGCGCGAGCGTCTCGCCCCGATGGAGCGTGAAGCTCACGCCGTCCACCGGGTGGAACCGGCGGCCGTCGGCGGTCGGGAACGACACGCGCAGGTCACGAACATCGAGCACTCGGGTCATGCGCCTCGGGGGTCGAGGACGTCGCGCAGCGCGTCGCCGACGAGGTTGGTGGCCAGCACGGTCAGGGTGATCGCGATTCCCGGGAAGATACCGACCCAGGGGGCCGTCACCAGCACGGATCGCGCGTCCAGGATCATCCCGCCCCAGGACGGCGTGGGCGGCTGCACGCCGAGCCCGAGGAAGGAGAGGCCCGCCTCCAGCAGGATCACGTCGCCCACGCCCAGAGTCGCCGTCACGAGCAGCGGGCCCGCGGTGTTCACCAGCAGGTGCCGGAAGATAATCCGCCGCCGCGAAGCACCGAGCGCTTCGGCCGCGCGCACGTACGCCTCTTCCCGGATGCGCAGCACTTCGGCGCGCACCAGCCGGCTCGTGGCGAACCACCCGGTGGCGCCGATGAGGACGATCAGGGCGACGAGCGGCACCCGTTCCGGAACCGCGAGGACCAGGAGCAGCAGGAACAGTCGCGGCACCGCCAGCGCGCCGTCCACCAGCCGCATGAGCACGCCGTCCACCGCGCCGCCCAGGTAGCCCGCCACCAGGCCCACGCCGGCACCGAGGGTGACCGAGAGCGCTACCGCGAGCGCCGCCACGGCGAGCGAGACCCGCGCTCCGCTCACCACCCGCGAGAGGACGTCACGGCTGAGCTGGTCGGTGCCGAACGGATGCTCCGCGCTCGGCCGCGCGTCGGCCAGCTCGAGCAGGCCGAACTGCCGGAAGGGATCGGGGAGGAACAGCGGACCCGCAAGCGCGAGCAGCACCAGGAACAGCAGGAACGCGAGGCCGGCCCGGCCGCTCGATGCGCGCCACACACCCCGCAGCGCGCCGCCGCCGGCGGTCACGTCAGGCGGACCCGCGGATCCAGCGCGGCGTAGGCGAGATCGGTGAGCAGGTTCGCGCCCACGACGATGACGGCCACCAGCACCGTGGCGCCCATGAGCAGCGGGTAGTCCCGGTTGCCCACCGCCGCCGCGGCGAGCGATCCCAGCCCCGGCCACGCGAAGACGGCTTCGACGAACACCGATCCCGTGACCAGCACCGGGAGCCAGAGCCCGAACAGCGTGAGCACGGGGAACAGGGCGTTCCGCCAGGCGTGGCGCCAGGTCACCCGCTCCTCGCTCAATCCTTTGGCGCGGGCGGTGACTATATAAGGAAGGCGGAGCGTCTCGAGCATGGCGTCCCGCTGGTAGCGCATGGTCCCGGCGATGCTGACCACCGAGAGTGTCAGCGCCGGGAGCACGAGGTGGCGGAGCAGGTCGCCCGCCGTCGCCAGGAATCCGCTTTCGGCCAGCGGATCGCGCATCCCGGCCGGCGGCAGCAGGCGCCATTCGATCCCGACCAGCCACGCCAGCACGAGCCCGAGCCAGAACGAGGGAGTGGCGTAGCCCGCGAGCGACAGCGTGGTGAGCCACCGGTCTTCCGTGCTTCCCTTCCGCACGGCCTGCCGCACGCCCAGCCAGAGCCCCACCGTGAAGTTGAGCAGCAGGACGGAGCCGCCGAGGAGGAGCGTGGCCGGCAGCCGTTCGACGATCAGCGTGCTCACCGGCCGACCGTACTCGATGGAGGTGCCGAGATCGCCGCGGGCGAGGCCGCTGAGGAACGTCCCCAGTTGGGAGAGGAGCGGGCGGTCGAGCCCGTATCGTGCCCGGAGCGCCTCCGTCTGCGCGGCGGTCAGCGGCCGGCCTTCCTCCAGCCGGGAGAGCGGATCGCCGGGCAGGACGTGCATGAGGAGGAACAGCAGCACGACGGCGACCGCCAGCGTCACCGCCGCCTGCACCGTCCGCCGGAGCAGCCAGCGCCCCACCTCAGTAGCCCGAGGCGTCGCGCGGCGCCGCGGCGACCGTCCACTCCCGCAGCGCGATCCAGGACGACTCCGGCCGGATCCGCATGTTGGTGAAGCGCCGGTGGACCGCGTACAGGTAGCTCGGCGCGTACATGAACACCGCCGGCGCGTCGGCCTCGATGCGGCGGAGCACCGCGTGCCACGCCTCGCCGGCGTCATCCGTGGCCCGGGCGGCGACCTCGAGCAGCGAATCCACCCCCCGGTCGCAGTAGTGCGCCACGTTGGTGCCGCCGTCGCACGACCAGCCCTGCGAGAGCCCGGTCGGCGAGGGATCCTGGCTCGACGCCGAGAAGTCGATGTCGAACCGGCCCGCGGTCCGGCGCTCGTTCCACACCGGCCCTTCCAGGCGCTCGAGCTCGAGGTGGACGCCGATCTGCCGGAGCTGCTCCTGGACCTGCAGCGCCATCTGCTGCCGGATGGCGCTGGTGTTCGGCAGGGTCATCGTGAGCGCGAGGCGCTGGCCGCCGCGCTCGAGCACGCCGTCGCCGTCGCGATCCACCCAGCCCCGCGCGGCCAGCAGCCGGCGCGCCTCGCCGGTGTCGGGGCCCAGTGGCCGGGGTGCCCCGTGCCGGATCCACAGGATCGGCGACGCGGGACCGTAGGGCACCTCACCGGCATCGCCGAGGGTCGCCCGGACCATGAGCCGCCGGTCGAGTGCCAGGCCGATCGCCCGGCGTACGTCGATGTCGCTCAGGATGGGATGCGGCCGGGCGAGATCGCGCGGGTCCCGTTGATTGAAGAGCAGGAACCCGATGGTGGGGCTCGGCACCGTCACCACGCGCAGCTCGGGGCTGGCACGCACCCGCGCGACGTTGCTGCGCGGGGGCGGGATGTTGTCCGTGGCGTCGGCCTGACCGCCCAGCACCATGTTGAGCCGGGCCTCCGCGTTCGTCGCCAGCCGGAAGAAGACCCGGCGAATGGCGGGGGTCCCGAGGAAGAACCCCTCGAAGGCCGCGAGCTCGATGAACTCTCCCGGCGCGCGCCGGACCCAGCGGTAGGGGCCGTCCCCTACGGGCGCCTGGACGAACGGCGCGGAGGCGAGCGAGTCCGGCGCGATCCCGGCAAGCAGATGGGCGGGCAGGGGCGCCACGTGAAACACCGCGTCGTACAACTGCTCGGCGTATGCCTCTGCGAAGCGGAACACGACCCGGTGACCGCCTTCCGCGGTGACGGAGGTGATGCGCCGGAGCAGCTCGGCCAGCCGCGGGCAGAGCCGAGGATCGCGCGCGCGGGCGAAGGTGAAAACGACGTCGGTCGAAGTGACGGGAGCCCCGTCGTGCCAGCGGGCCCGGGGGTCGAGGTCGAAGACGAGCGTGAGCGAGTCGCGCCGGGTCCAGCTCCGGGCCAGGAGCGGCCGGAACGCCTGGTCGCCCGCGGTCATCATGGTGGGCCCCAGCTCCGCCAGGCGGAGAAAGAGCTGGTCGGCGATGTCGCTGTTCGCGATCGATGCCTGCGGGCCCTCCATCAGCGTCGGAACCGGCACGGCCGCCTCCTGGCCGGTCACGATGACGATGCTCGCCCGCGCGGCGGCGCGCTGCGCCCCAGCCGCGGACGGGTGCGCGGCGGAGACGATCGCGACGAGGCACGCGCCCAACCAGGTGGTGCGCGTCACAGGAACTCCGGGGTGAACGATGCCGGGGGTGCTTCAGAATGTAGCAGGGCGGGGCGGTGTCGTCAGCCGCCCGACGTACCGGTCCAGGTCCACGCGGTCGAGCGGAAGCGCGCGCCGTGCGCGTCGGCACGCTCGAGGATCTCCATGGGAGCCTCCGTGCGCTCGGCGGGGGCGCCCCAGTGCCGGGTCGCGGCTGTGGTGACCGCGGCCATCACGTCGCCCCGCGTCAGGGGCCTGCCCAGCAATCGCGCGAGCGGTGCCGACAGGTCGGGCGGGGCGTCGCCGCGGGTCACCGCCGCCACGGTCGACTGGTCATGCTCCAGCAGGATACTCCCGTGCTGCAGGAACGCCGTTCCCTCCCGGAGCTGCGCGCTGCCCACGACCTTGCGGCCGTCCACCATCACCTCGCCGCCCGCGGGATGAGCGAAGCAGGCGCCGGCATCCACGCCGGCCGCGCGTCGGCCCGGTGCCAGCGCCACCGCCAGCCCGAGCGAGGCGAGCGCGTCGCGCAGCATGCGGTGAATGTCCTCGTATGCCTCGCGCAGCGGGCCCACGCCCGCGCTCGGCGCGGCGACCGCGTAGGTGAGCTCGCCCGCGTGCCAGACGGCGCGCCCACCGGTAGGCCGGCGGACCACTGCCAGGCCAAGCGCCGCGATCCGCTCGGCGTCGTACCGCCGCGAAGCGGGCTCGTGCCGCCCGAACGAGAGGCAGGGCGGGTCCCAGGCGTAGAGCCGGAGCCAGCTCTCGCCCGCCCGCGCGCGCTCGAGCAGCGTGACGTCGATGGCCATGTTCCGCCAGCCGGGGTGGGGGGCGGGGTCGGGCCAGAGCATGTAGGAGTGCATGGGCTGGGGTGTCGGGCTACGCGCGAGTCATGCTGAGTACGTGGCCGAATCCCGCGCAGCGTCGGGGACTCGATCGCGGCATGAAATTGAACCGCACGCTAAGCGGGAACCGGGCGGGTCCCGAACTCCGGCCCCTTCGCTTCGCTCAGGGTGACTCTTCTCGACGAGCTTTCCGCCACGCGACCTTCCGTCTTTCCGCCTTTCCGCCTTCACCCATACGCCTCCACCGGCGGACAGGTGCACACCAGGTTCCGGTCCCCGTACGCGCTGTCGATCCGCCCGACGGTCGGCCACACCTTGTGCTCCCGCACGGCGCGCGAGGGGTAGGCGGCCCGCTCGCGGGGGTACGGCCGGTCCCAGCCGTCGGCGATGACCTGCTCGAGCGTGTGCGGCGCGTTGGTGAGCAGGTTGTGCTCGCGGTCCGCGCGGCCATCTTCGATTTCCCGGATCTCCTCCCGGATGGCGATCAGCGCGTCGCAGAAGCGGTCGAGCTCCTCCTTGGACTCGCTCTCGGTCGGCTCGATCATCAGCGTGCCGGCCACCGGGAACGACACGGTCGGCGGGTGGAAGCCGTAGTCGATGATCCGCTTGGCGATGTCCTCCACGTCGACCCCGGCGGACGCCTTGAACGGACGGGTGTCGATGATGCACTCGTGCGCCACCAGGCCGTGCGGCCCGGTGTACAGTACGCCATAGTGACCCTCGAGCCGGCGCGCGATGTAGTTCGCGTTGAGGATCGCGATCCTGGACGCCTCGGCCAGACCGTCGTAGCCCATGAGGGCGATGTACGCCCACGAAATCGGAAGGATCGAGGCGCTGCCCCACGGCGCGGCGGACACGGTGCCGCAGGCCTGCGGATGGTCGAGATCCACGATCGGGTGCCCCGGAAGGAACGGCGCCAGATGCTTCGCCACGCCAATCGGCCCCATGCCCGGTCCGCCGCCGCCGTGGGGAATGCAGAAGGTCTTGTGCAGGTTCAGGTGGCAGACGTCGGCGCCGATGTCGCCCGGCCGGCAGAGCCCCACCTGCGCGTTCATGTTGGCGCCGTCCATGTAGACCTGCCCGCCGTGCTCGTGGACGATCCGGCAGATCTCGCGGATGGATCCCTCGAACACGCCGTGGGTGGAGGGGTACGTCACCATCAGCGCCGCCAGCGTGTCGCGGTGCGCCGCCGCCTTGGCCCGCAGGTCGGCCACGTCCACGTTGCCCTGCTCGTCGCTCCGGACCGGCACCACCCGCATCCCGGCCATCACCGCACTGGCCGGGTTGGTGCCGTGGGCGGACTGCGGGATGAGGCAGGTGGTGCGGTGCGCTTCGCCCCGCGAGCGATGCCAGGCGCGGATCACCAGCAGCCCGGCGTATTCCCCCTGCGATCCCGCGTTCGGCTGGAGCGACACCGCGGTGAACCCCGTGATCTCGGCGAGCTGGTACTCGAGCTGACGGAACATCAGCTCGTACCCCGCCGCCTGGTCCCGGGGGGCGAACGGGTGCAGCCGGTTGAACTCGCGCCAGCTCACCGGCATCATCTCGGTCGTGGCGTTGAGCTTCATGGTGCACGAGCCGAGCGGGATCATCGCGCTGGTGAGCGACAGGTCGCGGGCCTCGAGCCGCTTGATATAGCGCAGCATCTCGGTCTCGGAGTGGTGCAGATGGAAGACCGGATGCGCCAGGTACGCCGAATGCCGCTCGAGCGCCGGCGGGATGGCGCGCTCGGGCCGCACGCCGATGTCCTCCAGCATGAACGGCAGCGCCTCGTTGAGCGAGAAGACGGCGATCAGGTCCGCCAGGTCGCCGAGCGTCACGGTCTCGTCGAGGGCGATGCAGAGTCGCGTCGGTGGCAGCGGGCGCAGGTTGATCATCCGGGCGCGCGCGGCGTCGAGCAGCCGGGGCAGGGCCCACTCGGGAACCTCGACGCAGATGGTGTCGAAGAAGGAGTCGTGCACCACCCGATAGCGGAGCCGCCGGAGCGCGTTGGCCAGCAGCACCGTCCGCTCGTGCACCCGGTCGGCGATGCGGCGGAGCCCCCCGGGGCCGTGGTAGACGGCGTACATGCTCGCCATCACCGCCAGGAGCACCTGCGCGGTGCAGACGTTGCTCGTGGCCTTGTCGCGGCGGATGTGCTGCTCGCGGGTCTGGAGGGCCATCCGGAGCGCGGG
>DASSBA010000043.1:0-2815 GCA_035699205.1 Gemmatimonadales bacterium | reverse complement strand
GGTGCAGGCCTACCCCGCGCTCGCGCCGCTGATCGATTACACCTGGGCGCAGTACCACACCCGCAAGGGGGACCCGCAGACGTATTACGACCGGGCGGCGAGCATCGCGACGGCGCTCGGGCTGCGAGTAGTGATGGGCGTGAACGTCGAGAACTGCTACGGCACCGGGGCGGGCGCGTGTCGGGCGGATGACCTGGTACGGCTTGGCAGGCTGGCGGTGAGCCATCCGGGGAGCTGCGCCTTCCTCAACTGGCGGTACGACGAGGCCCCCTGGCAGGCGGCCGACATCCGCGCCGCGTGGGATACGCTCCTGGCGCTCGCGCGGGCCCGGCCGCCCGCGGACTGCCGGCGGATGGAGGGCGCGGCGTAGGCGGGGTCCACCGGGAGCAGCGAAGGGGCGCGCACCGGACGCATGTCCCTTCGCGGCACCTCGGGTGGACCGCCATCCCACCCAGGCGTATCTTGGAGAGGCCGGACATGATCCGCACGCCCGGCCGCCGCTCCACGCGGCACTCGCCGGAAGCCTCGGAGCGGCAGCCGGCCGCGTCCTTCTCCACCTCGCCCGAGTCCATTGATGCCCAAGCTTTCCTCCGGCGGGAGCTCCGCCGGCCGCAAGGACGATCCGGAGCGCGGCCGCACCAGCGGCGGCTCCCCCGCGGGCTCGCTCGAGGACGCCAAGGCGGCGGCGGATGAGCTGGGGGCCATGCCACGGGACGATGGTCAGGCCGACTTCGTCTGCCCCGAGTGCGGCTCGACCCATCCGGCGACGGCCCGGATGATCGGCCGGCACTCGATGCCCGTGGGAGACTCCGATCCCTGGGCCGCCGTCCTTCAGGTCATCACTTGCGCGTCGTGCGGGTGCCGGATTCCGGCCCATCTGGCGGAGCGCTGGGACGGGCGGTCGGTCGAGCAGGCACGGCGCGAGTGGGCCGAGACGTACCGCGCGTGGCCGGACGCGCGCGAGGACGAAGCGTGAGCCGCGCGCGGCGCGGCCGTCGTCAACGTGGACCTGTGCGAATGCCGCCGGATCGCGCAGCGCGGCGAAGACGCCGGCCTCCTAGCCTAGCAGCCACCGGGTGCCGTCCACGAAACCAGTGGTTCCGTCGGTCCAGCAAACCGATCGGGGAGATACGGCGCGGACCTCGAAGGGAGGTACATTCATTGCCATGGCAGGCCACGCACACCCCCTCCCGGCACGCAGCATCCTTCCCACCCGTCTAGCACCGCCCCGCGGAGCAGGTGAATGACGCAGCAGGCCATCCTGGACGCGGCCCGCCGCCTCTGGGCGCGCAACGGCGGGGGCGTGAGCTCCCCCGAGGAGGTGGGCGCGGCCACCGTGCGCGTGTGCGGCGAGCTCCGCGCCGGACTCACCCGCTGGGTCGGGTCCGAAGGCTATCGGGTGCTGCTCGACCGCGCCCTCGAGCTGGCGCGCGCGGAGCATCCGGCGCTCCAGAACGTCCCCTGCCACGACGGCGACCAGGAGGCGGCCACGGCGGCCGCCCGGGCCCACGGGGCGGCCGAGGTTGCGACCGGCATGGTGGCCGTGGTGGGGACCGTGACCGAGTTGCTGGCTCGCATCATCGGAGAGGAGATGGCCGTGCAGCTCATGGAGCAGGCCGGGACGTCGGCCCCTCGGCGCAAGTCGCCCACTCCCGGCGCTGGAGTCCTCGATGCCTAGGAAGCGGCCGTCGAAGTCGGCGGCGCCCCGGCGGTCGCCGCTGAAGCTGCTGTCGACCGGCGTGGCCGGTCTGGACCAGGTGCTCGGCGGGGGACTGCCCGCGCTGTCGTTCAACCTGATCGCGGGCGGCCCGGGCACGGGCAAGACGACGCTCGCCATGCAGGTCCTGTTCGCCAACGCCACCGCCCAGCGGCCGGGGCTGTTCTTCACCGTCCTCGGCGAGACCGCCCTCAAGATGCTGCGCTACCAGCAGCAGTTCGAGTTCTTCGATCCCGGCCGGGTCGGGTCGGACGTGCACTTCATGAACCTCAGCGACGAGGCGCTCACCGGGGACCTGGACGCCGTGCTCGCGCGCATCATCGAGGAGGTGGATCGCGTCCGCCCGGCCTTCGTGGTGGTGGATTCGTTTCGCTCGCTGATCCGTTCGCAGGGCGCCCAGGCCCCGAGCGACCGGCTCGATCATTTCGTGCAGCGGCTGGCGCTGCACCTGACCACCTGGGAGATCACCTCGTTCCTGATCGGGGAATACGACGAGCACGAGCTCAGGAACCCGGTGTTCACGGTGGCGGACGGGATCCTCTGGCTCACCCAGGCGGTGGACCGGAACTCGGTCGTCCGGAAGCTGCAGGTGGTGAAATCACGAGGCATGGAACAGATGCCCGGGCTCCACACCATCCGGATCAGCGGCCAGGGCGTCCACGTCTTCCCGCGGATTCCGGAGCACGCCCGGACCGCCCGGAGGTTCGACCAGCAGCGCGTCTCGACCGGCATTCCGGGCCTGGACGAGATGATGGGCGGCGGCATCACGGCGGGCGATTCCGTGGTGCTGGCGGGACCTGCCGGGTCGGGCAAGACCACCTTCGCCCTGCAGTTCGTCGCCGCGGGACTCCGGGAGGGCGCGGCCGCCGTGATCGCGGTGTTCGAGGAGCATCCGGAGACGTACCTGGAACGGGCCAAGTCGTTCGGGCTGGACTTCCGGGAGGCGGTGCGCCGGGGGAAGCTGCGCATCATCTACCTCCGGCCGCTCGATCTCTCGGTGGACGAGACGCTGGCGGAGATCCGCGCCTCGGTGGAGCAGACCGGCGCGACCCGCGTCGTCATCGACTCCATCACGGGCTTCGAGATCGCGCTCGCGCC
>DASSBA010000042.1:0-8531 GCA_035699205.1 Gemmatimonadales bacterium | reverse complement strand
CAGGTCCAGCCGGGCGATCCGGGGCGTGTTGTTGCCGTTGATGAACAGCCAGCGGCCGTCGGGCACCCCGCCCGTCTGCGAGAGCTGCGGGTGGTGCGCGTCGTCCCACGGCACGAAGCCGAAGCTGGTGGCCAGCATCGGCTTGGTCTGCTCGCTGTAGCCCCAGCCGTTCTCCGCGCTCTGGGAGAACACCGGCACGTGCTTGAGCAGCCGGCCCGAGGGGAGCCCGTACACCCCGATCTGCCCGTCGAACCCGCCCGAGAAGAAGGCGTAGAACTCGTCGTACTTGCCGGGGGCGACGTAGACCTTGGCGGCGGCGTCGCCGACGTCGCCAACCCGCGCGGCGTCCGCCCGGCCGCAGCCGGCCGCCACGGCGGCTCCGCCCGCCAGCAGCGCGAGGGAAGCAACGCGGCGTCGGATCGTGGTGCTGCGCGACATGGCATGTCCTCCTGGAATGGTTGGGCAACAAGTATCTCCATTTCACATGAGGATATGATTAAGGCGCAGTGAAACGTTACTTTCCTTCCTCCCCGAGGTGCCATGCTGTCCCGGACCGCCGAGTACGCGCTGCGCGCCGTGCTGTTCCTCGCCGATCGAGGCGAGCCCACCAACGTGGATCTGATCGCCGAACGGCTGGGCGTGCCCAGGAACTACCTCTCCAAGACCCTCCATCGGCTGGCGCGGGAAGGGGTACTCACCTCGACCCGGGGCCAGGGCGGCGGCTTCCGCCTCGCCGTGCCGCCGGACCGCCTGCCGCTGCTGCGAGTGGTCGAGCCGTTCGACCCGATCAGCGGGGAGCGCCGCTGCCTGCTGGGCCGGCCCCAGTGCAGCGACGCGAACCCCTGCCCCGCCCACCACCAGTGGAAGTCAGTGAGCGAGCGGGTGGCGGAGTTTTTCCGGGAACGGACGGTAGGGGATCTGCTGCGGGGGGAGGGCTGACAGCAATCTTCATCCCGAGCGAAGCGAGGGACCTGCTCCGCCTCGCTCGGGTCATTGTTGTGACAGGTCCTTCTCTCCGCTCAGGATGAAGTGTCGAAGCCGTTTACGAACCCGTCCCCACCTCGACCGGCGGCGTCGCCCGCAGTGCCTCCTGCAGTTCACTCGCCGGCAACGGCCCCAGGTCCTCCTCGACGGCGCGGCACCAGCGCCCGAGCGCTGCCTGGAGCCGGCCCGTCAGCGCCGAGAACTCCTCGGCGCGATGGCATAGTCCGACCTGATGGCCGATGTACGTCGGCAACAGATCCAGCAGCTCGCCGAGCGCCCAGAGTGTGGCCCGCTGCGGGCCGGTGAGCCGCGCGGGCACCTCCTGCACCATCCGCCGCTCCCGCTCGACCCTCTCCGGGAAGGTGGTCTCCAGGTAACGCAGCGCGTTCCATCGTGCCCACGGGCCGGCCTCGGCGCGCTGGGCGGGGCCGAGTGCCTCGGCAACTTCCTCGAGCCAGGACGCGTGCTCGCGCTGGAGCCGCGGACGGAGCAGCTCGCCGGTCATGGCGCCCTTCCCTTCCGCCCGGCCAACGCGCAGACCGGGCAGCGGCCTCCAACCGCCGCGCCGAGCGGGATCAGGCCGATGAGCGTGAGATAGCGCCAGGGCGACGGCAGCGCGCCGAACAGTCCCAGGATCATCATCCCCACGGCGAGGAAGACGAGTCGGCCGACTATCCCGAAATTGCGGATCATGGTTCCCCCCACCGCTCAGAGCGGCACCGTGAGCACGGCGCACGGCGCGGTGTGCGCCAGCCGCCGCGCGGTACTGCCTGCCTCGATCACCCCGGCCGGCCCGCCCCGGTGGGACCCGATGACGAGCACGTCCGGTGCGTGCTCCTCCACGGCGGCGAGGATCTGCTCCGTGGGCTCGCCGCGCCGCACTTCCACCTCGCGGCCTACCGTCGCACGCACCTGCTCCTGCAGTTTCGTGCTGCGGGCGGCGGGAGTGGTGGACGCCAGGATCGCCGGCTCTTCCGGCCGGGCCGGCTCGACGGTCACCACCTTGAACTCCGCCCCGATGCTCCGCGCGAAACCCTCGGCCGCCCGGAGCACCGCCGTCCCGCGCTCGGAGCCGTCCACCGCCACCAATACCAGGCGAGGCAGCCTGGCCCCGACGGGAACGAACAGACAGGGGAGCCGGCTTCGCCGGGCGACAGCGTCGGCGGTGTCGCCCAGCAGCAGTCGCGTCATGCGGGAGCGCGGCTTGCGGCCGAGCACGACCAGGTCCGCGTGCTCCTGCTCGCCGAAGCGGGCGATCTCGACGCCGGGGAGTCCGAACGCGACCGCGTAGTTGATTTCCGGCAGGCTGGGCAGCGCCGGCAGGTCCGCCTCGACCCAGCGCTGCAGTCGCTCGAGCGCCGGCGCGCCGGCCTCGTCGTCGTCGGGGATGGCGCCGGGAACCCCCGCGAGCACCGTCCGTCCTACCTGAACCGCGCGGACCACGGTCACCCGCGCACCTGCGCTCGCGGCGAGCTCCAGGGCCGTCCACACCGCCTGGCGGCCGGCATCGGACTCGTCGGTGGCTGCCACGATATGAGTGAGTTGCATGATTGTCTCCTTACGCGTGGAGCCTAGCCCATGTGCGGTGAAGAAAGGATGAAAGCGGCGGGAATGTTACCTTTCCAGCATGACCGTCACGCCCGCCGCCGACTCCCGGCACGAGACCGCGGCCCGCCTCGAGCGCCTGGTCCTCGCCACCTCCACGCTCATCACCGAGCTGTCGCTGGACGGCGTGCTGCAGCGCGTCGTGCAGATCGCCGCCGAGGTGATCGGCGCGCGCTACGCGGCCATCGGGGTGCTGGGACCGGACGGCCGCCTGCTCGAGAGCTTCACGACCCATGGGATCACGGCCGAGGAGCGGGCGCTCATCGGCGAGCCGCCCCGCGGCCACGGCATCCTCGGCCTGGTCATCCGCGAGGCTCGCCCGATCCGGCTGCCCGACCTGGCCAGGCACCCGGACTCCTACGGCTTCCCGCCGCACCACCCGCCGATGCACTCGTTCCTCGGCGTGCCCATCGTGGGCCGCCGGCTGGTCTTCGGCAACCTCTACCTGTGCGAGAAGATCGGCGCGGGGGCCTTCACCCACGAAGACGAGCACATTGCGGTGCTGCTGGCGGCCACCGCGGCGGCCGCGGTCGAGAACGCACGCCTCCACGAGGAGAGCGCGCGGCTGCTCGAGGAGGTGCAGGAGCTGCAGCGGACGCGCGAGCGATTTTTCGCCATGGTCAACCACGAGCTGCGCAACGCGCTCGCGGCCGTCTACGGCTGGGCCGAGATGCTGGTCCGGAAGAAGGACCCGGCCACGGTGCCGCGCGCCGCGTTCGAGGTGCTCGATTCCGCCCAGCAGGCGATCAGCCTCGTCAACGACCTGCTCGACCTCAGCCGCCTGGACGAGGACCGCCTCCGGCCCGTCATCCGCGCCGTGGCCCCGAAGACGATGGCTCGCCGTGCGCTGGGCCGGGTCACGCCGGCCGCCGAGGCGAAGGGGGTCAGCCTCGACCTCCAGGCCGATCCGGAGCTGCCGAGCTGCGAGACCGACGCGAGCCGGGTGGAGCAGATCCTGATCAACCTGCTCGGCAACGCCATCCACCACTCGCCCGACGCCGGCACGGTGCGACTCGGCGTCACCGAGCGGGACGGGACGATCCAGTACACCGTGGACGACGAGGGACCGGGCGTCCCGCCCACCGAGGCGGAGCGGGTCTTCGACATCTACGTGACCAGGGCCGCGGGCGAGAGCCGCGGCGCCGGGCTGGGCCTCCCGCTCTCGCGCCGACTGGCGCGCCTGCTCGGCGGCGAGCTCCGCGCGGTGCCGGTCGAGGGCGGCGGGGGCCGCTTCGTGCTCCAGCTCCCTGCGGCCGCGTCCGAATGAAGACAGCTTCACGAAGAGTTCCGGGACCGTTCAGACCCGCTCCGTAGATTGGAAGCCATGAAGATTCTCGTCGTGGAGGACGACCGGAAGGTCGCCGGGTTCATCGAGCAGGGACTGAAGGAGGAGGGCTACGTGGTGGACGTCGCGCCGGACGGCGACGAGGCCACCATGCTGGCCCACGTCTACGAGTACGACGTCATCCTGCTGGACGTCGTCCTCCCCAAGAAGAACGGTTTCCAGGTGGCCACCGAGCTGCGCCGGGAAGGGCGGCACACGCCGATCCTGATGCTCACCTCCCGGGACGCGGTGGAGGACGTGGTGCGCGGCCTCGACGCCGGCGCCGATGACTACCTCGCCAAACCGTTCCGGTTCGACGAGCTGCTGGCCCGCATCCGGGCACTCCACCGGCGCGGCGGCGCGGAGCGCCTCGAGGTCCTGCGCTACGGCCCGCTCACCCTCGACCGGCTGCGCCACGCGGCCACCATCCACGACACGCGGCTCGACCTCACTCCCAAGGAGTTCCAGCTCCTCGAGTACTTCCTGCTGCATCCCGAGGAAGTCGTGCGCCGCACCACGCTCCTGGAGAAGGTATGGGACATGCACTTCGACCCGGAGAGCAACGTGGTGGACGTGCACGTGGGGAACCTGCGCCGCAAGCTGACCCAGGCGGCGGGGGAGCCCCTCCTCACCACGGTCCGGGGCGTGGGCTTCAGCCTTCGCCGCGGGAAGGACGCCTCCGAGGTCTCGCAGGCGTACTGAATCCCGGCGGCGCCGCGCTCCTTCCGGCCGGCGCCCTTCTCTTCATCATCGTCGGCCTCGGCCTCTGGCTGGCGGACGGTGCCGCCACCGCCCGGCTGGTCTGGTCCGCCGGGCTGGCGCTCACCGGCCTGCCGGTCGTCTGGCGCACGCTTCGCGGGGTCGCGGCGGGACGGTTCGCGGCCGACCTGGTGGCGATGCTGGCCATCGTCGGCGCGCTGGCCCTGGGCGAGCCGCTCGTCGGCCTCATCGTCGTACTTATGCAGACGGGCGGCGAGGCGCTGGAGCGTTACGCCGAGGGGCGCGCGTCCGACGCGGTGCGCGAGCTGGAGGCGGCCGCACCCACGCTGGCGCACCGGGTCGTCGCGAGCGGGGTCGAGGACATTGCCGCGGAGGCAGTGGAGGTGGGCGACGAGCTGTTCGTCCGCCCCGGCGAGCTCGTCCCCGCTGACGCCGTGGTGCTCAAGGGGCGCTCGCAGGTGGATACCGCGCGCCTCACCGGCGAGCCGGTCCCGGTCACCGCCACCGCCGGCGTGCGGCTGCTCAGCGGCAGCGTCAATCTCGACGGCCCGCTCACCATCCGGGCCACCGCCCGCGCGGCGGAGAGCCAGTACGCCCGGATCGTCGAGCTGGTGCGCACCGCGCAGGAGAGCAAGTCGCCGCTGCAGCGGCTGGCCGACCGCTACGCCGTCTGGTTCACGCCCATCACGCTGCTGGTCTGCCTCGTCGCCTGGCTTGCCACCCAGGACGCCGTCCGCGTGCTCGCGGTGCTGGTCGTGGCCACGCCGTGCCCGCTCATCCTGGCGACGCCGGTCGCGGTGGTGGGTGGGATCAATCGCGCGGCCAAGCACGGGATCATCTTCCGCCACGGGTCGGCCCTCGAGCAGATGGCCAGGATCACCGTGGCCGTGTTCGACAAGACCGGCACGCTCACGATCGGCCGGCCGGAGGTGGCGGAGGTGCGGGCGGTGCCGCCGTTCACGGCGGAGGAGGTGCTGCGGCTCGCCGGTGCCGTGGAGCACGGCTCCAGCCATCTCCTGGCCCGCACGCTGGTCGACGAGGCCGTCGCCCGCGGGATCGAGCTGCCCGAGGGCCGGGGGATCACCGACTGGCCGGGCGAGGGAGTCATCGGCGAGGCCGAGGGTCGTTCGGTGGCCGTCGGAGCCTGGTCGTTCGTGGTGCCCCGCCACCCCGAGGCAGAACCGGGTCTCCGCGCTGTGCTGGACGACGCGAGCGCGGAGGGGCTCCGGGCGTACGTGGCGGTGGACGGACAGGGCGCCGGCGTGGTCGAGTACGCCGACCGGCTTCGTCCCGGCCTGCCCGACTTCATGGCCACGCTCCGCGGCCTGGGCGTGCGCCGCACCCTCCTGCTCTCCGGCGACGACCAGGCCAACGCCTCGGCGGTCGGACGGGCGGTCGGGATCCAGGAGGTGCACGGCGGGCTCCTGCCGGGGGACAAGGTCGCGTTCGTCCGGCGGCTGATGGAGGAAGGCGGGCACGTGCTGATGGTGGGCGACGGCACCAACGACGCCCCGGCGCTGAGCACCGCCACGGTCGGCGTGGCGCTCGCCAGCGGCGGCGGCGGCATTACCGCCGAAGCGGCGGACGCCGTGATCCTCGCCGACGATCCGACCCGGCTCGCCGAGGCCATCGCCATCAGCCGCCGCACGCTGCGACTGGCGCGGCAGAGCATCTGGGCGGGGCTGGGAATGAGCGGCGTGGCGATGGTCGTGGCCGCCTTCGGCTACATCCCGCCGATCGCCGGCGCGCTGTTGCAGGAGGTGATCGACGTGGCCGTGATCCTCAACGCGCTGCGGGCGACGTTCGCGCCGCGCATTGGCATCGGGACCGATGGGAGACCGACATGAACCGCAACCGTCACGGCGGCAGGCGTCCGCCGCTCAAGGCGCTCGCGGGGGGACTGGTCCTGCTCGCCCTGCCCTGCATCGCCTACGTGGGTTCGACGTGGTACCGCTACGGAAAGAGGGCGGAACAACCGCAGGGAAACCGCGACGGTTCGCTCCTCGACCAGTTCATGCCGGACTATGAGGTGGGCGAGCGCCATGAGATCGACGTAGCGGCGCCGGCCGCGCTCACCATGGCCGCCGCCCGCGAGATGGACCTGTACCGCTCGCCGCTGGTGCACGCCATCTTCGCCGTCCGGACACTCCCCTCCCGGCTTCGCGGTGTTCCGGCGCGGGAACCCGCCTCCCTCCTCACGGAAACCCTCGCGATCGGGTGGCGCATCCTCGCCGAGGTGCCGGAACGCGGCATCGTGGTGGGCGCGGTGACGCAGCCCTGGCGAGCCGAGGTGCAGTTCCGCGGCCTCGATCCCGACGCCTTCGCCGGCTTCGCGGAGCCGGGCTACGCCAGGATCGCATGGACCCTCGAAGCCGTTCCCCTGGGCCCTGCTGCCTCGCGATTCCGCACGGAGACGCGGGTCAGCACCACCGATCCGGGGGCCCGCGCCTTGTTCCGCCGTTACTGGGCGGTCGTCTCGCCCGGCATCCTGCTCATCCGCCGGCAGTCGCTCAAGCTGGTGAAGGCCGACGCGGAGCGCCGGTACCACGCCCGCTCATCGAGCGTACCCGCCGTGGGACGGACCGGGCGCTGATCGGGATACGCGGGGGGTTTTCGATTCACCACGGAGGCACGGAGGGCACGGAGGCGCACGGAGAAAAACACCAATTGTCTGCTGTTCTCTGTGGTCCTCCGTGCCCTCCGTGCCTCCGTGGTGAATCCCGCGCTGCCCCGCGCTGCCCACCCGCCCGTCCTGACCCGGCCCGCGCGATATCATCCCACCGGCCGCATCACCGACTCGAGCAGCGCCACGATCCGCGCCCCCTCCTCCGGCAGATGCTCGGCATCGACGTGCCGCACGGCCAGTTCGATCTCGGTGCACCACAGCTCGAGCGCGGCGAGCAGCTCATCGGCCATGAGCGCGAACTCGGCGGCCGTGCCGCGGCGCCGCCCGATCCGGTCGAGCCCCAGCCGGAGCCGCGCCACCCGCTCGGCGCCCGCCTCGATACCATCCAGGTGGTGCGGCTGGATCAGCGGTCGCAGCTCGGCCAGCAGCGTCCGCTGCATCGTGAAATGCGCCAGGAACTGATCGTTGAGGTAGCGCACGGCGCTCCAGCGGTCCCAGAACGGGGCGTCCGGGCTGGTGGCCGGGACCAGGAAGCGGCGGACTTCCTCCACCCACCCATCGTGCATGGGACTCAGCACCCCGTCGAGCGAGGCCACACCTTCGGGAGGGACGGGGGATTCGGCGGATGGACCCATGGCGCGCTCCCGGAAAGTGATGACTGAAGACTAGCTACGATCCGATGAAGAAACGATGAAGGGTCGGCGAAGGCCCCGGCATCGCTGGCTATTCACCACGAAGGCACGAAGGGCACGAAGGGGGCTTGGGATACGGAGGCCATCGGGGAGCGGAGCCACCACCAATTTGTTGGCGTTGTCCGGGTCCAAGGAACCTCTCCGGCTTGGGAGCCCTCCGTGTCCTTCGTGCCCTTCGTGCCTTCGTGGTGAATACAGCCACGATCCCCGCACCGAGCCGTCCACCCTCCCCTGACCCATATTCCGGGCATGCCCGGTCCGATGAACCACGCATCCTCGCGCACCCGCATGCGCGCCATGCTGCTCGAGGCGCCCGACGCGCCGCTCGTCGAGCGCGACATTGCGGTCCCCACGCCCGGCCCGGGCCAGGTGCTGCTCCGCGTCCACGCCTGCGGGGTGTGTCGCACCGACCTCCACGTCCAGGCAGGCGAGCTGCCCCGCCCGAAGCTGCCCCTGGTGCTCGGGCACGAGATCGTCGGCGCCGTGACGGGTGCCGGAGCGGGCGCGGATCGGTTCGCGCCCGGCACGGTGGTCGGCGTCCCGTGGCTCGGCTGGACCTGCGGCGCGTGCCGGTTCTGCC
>DASSBA010000041.1:0-3785 GCA_035699205.1 Gemmatimonadales bacterium | reverse complement strand
GGCGACCTTCCGCCGAGAGCTCGGGCGCAGTGGGATTGCCCGAATAGTGTCGCATGACTCCTACCTAATCAACCTCGCCTCCCCCGATCCGGTGCTGCGGTCGCGCTCCGAGGCGTCGTTCCGGGCCGAGCTCGAGCGCTGTCGCGCGCTGGGCATTCCCGCCGTCGTCTCCCACCCGGGCAACTTCATCGACGACCGCGCGGCGGGCCTCCGGCGCAACGCGGAGTCGTATACCCGCTGCCTCGAGGCGGTCCCGGGACCGGTCCGCGTGCTGCTCGAGCACACCGCGGGGACCGGCACCTCGCTCGGCAGCACCTTCGAGGAGCTGGCCGAACTGCGCGCCGCCATCGGTGGGCGCGTCCGCCGGCGGGTGGGGTTCTGCGCCGATACCTGCCACCTCTACTCCGCGGGCTACGACCTGGTGCGCGACTTCGAGGGAGTCTGGCGGCGGTGGGACGAGGTGATCGGCCTGTCCCGACTCGACTGCCTCCACCTCAACGACTCCAAGACTCCGTTCGCCTCCCGCCGCGACCGGCACGAGCTGATCGGCGAAGGCTCGCTGGGCCCGGAGCCGTTCCGCCGCATCATGCGCGACCCGCGGTTCGCAAAGGTGATGAAAATCCTCGAGACGCCCAAGGGCGACGACGAGTTCACCCAGGATCGCCGCATGCTGCGGCGGCTCCGCGCCTACGGGCGCGCCCGCCCGGCGCGTTGACCGGAGGATGGGCCGCCGGCATCTTCCCCGCATGCTCAAGCCAATCCTGCTGCTGGCCCTGCTCCTCCCGGCCGGCGTCTCCGGTCTCCAGGCCCAGACGGAGTACTACGCCCGCCTGGGGGCCGCGGGCGCGAGCGATCTCCTGCGCGACGTGATCGTGAACGAGATCACCGTCCGGCAGTCGATCGCCCCGATGATCACCATCGGGGGCTCGCTGCCGATCGGCGACCGCGGCTACCGCGCGGGGGCTGAGGCCACGCTCGCGTCGGGCGGCTTCCACAGCCGTGAGGCCGGCGCCAACACCGATCTCGGAACCGTCAGGACCGGCACGCTCATGCTCGATCTCGAGGGTCCGATCCTGCGGCGATTCCGCTGGCGGCTCGGGCTCGGCGGGATCAAGTACTGGCCGAAGGACGACTCGGGGATCTTTCTCCAGGGGGGCTCGCTCAGGCTGCTGGCCGGCGCCGGCCTGGACTACTATCATCCGGTGCTTCCCCGGTGGAACCTGATGACGTCGCTGCACTACGACTTCCATCGCTTCACCACCGACGAGCTCGAGCGCCGTGGCTTCTCCCAGACCCAGGGCGTGAGCCGGGTCTCGCTGTCGGTCGGGCTCAGCCGGAGCAGCCGATGAGCAGCCGGACCCGCTGGCCCGTGCTCGGCCTCGTCATCCTCGGGGCCGCCTGCAGCGACATCGCTCATCCCACTCGCGACGACGTCTACGAGTGGCGGCGATTCGAACCCGCCGCCTCGGGGATCGGTGTGGACAGCCTCAGCTTCCACTGGCCCGAGAGCCGGCTCCCGGTCAGGATCTGGGCCGAGAACGCGGCCGACCTGCCGCAGAATATCCCACTGGCAATCGCCGCGTGGCGCGCCGCGTTCCTGTACGGTGAGTTCGAGGCCGAGGTCGTGAGCGATTCCCTCGGGGCGGACGTGATCTTCCGCGCTGGTCCGGCCCCGGGACCGCAGCTCGCGCGCCTGCGTCTCAACAGCATGCTTGCGCCCGAGTGCAGGGGCGCGACCGACGTCGACTTGAGCGCCGACCACACCCAGCTCCGCCTGCCGATCCGGGCCTACGTCGATCCACAGGCCGTACCGGGTTCGCCGAATCTGGCCGCCTGCCTGGCGCTCACGACCACCCACGAGCTCGGCCACGCCCTCGGCATCTTTCGCCACTCCGACGAGCCCACCGACCTGATGTTCGCCGATCCCACCGTGCCCGCCCCGAGCGAGCGCGACCTGGAGACCGCGGAGCTGATCTACCATGTGCCGGCGAATCTGGAGCCGGTCGGCGGTGAGCAGTGAGCGGTTAACCGCTTACCGCTCACCTTCTTGGATCAAACGGTTGCCCCGACGCCCGCGTCTGCCGATACTTCCCGGGCCCGCGGCCGACACCGACGCCGGCCGCGACCCTTGCCGCGCGCCAGCGCCCAGGAGCGTATGAGTACCGAGACGAGCGCAGTCCCTCGCGAGAGCCTCACCCTCGTGGAGCACGGCCTCTTTCCCATCCGCATTCACGCCAATCTGACGCCGCCCGCTCTCGTCGAACACGCGCTCCGCCGCAGCGAAGGACAGCTCACCGACCACGGCGCGTTCGTCGCCGTCACCTCGCCCCACACGGGCCGCTCGGCCAAGGACAAGTTCGTCATCGAGGAGCCCGGTGCCGCCGACCGCATCTGGCGAGCGAAGAACCCGCGGCTCGATCCCGAGGCGTTCGAGCGCCTGCACGAGGACGTGCGCGCCTACCTGGATGCTCGCGAGCTCTATGTGCAGGACCTCTTCGGCGGGGCCGACCCGGCCTATCGCGTTCCCGTCCGCTTCATCACCCCGAACGCCTGGCACGCCCTGTTCGTGCGCAACATGTTCATCCGGGCGGTGCCGGCCGAGCTGGCGCAGTTCCGTCCCGGCTTCACGGTGCTCCACGCGCCCGACTTCCAGGCGGACCCGGACCGGCACGGCACCCGGAGCGGGACCTTCATCGTGATCCACTTCGGCCGGAAGCTGGTGCTGATCGGCGGGACGCGCTACGCGGGCGAGATGAAGAAGTCCATCTTCAGCGCGCTCAACTACGTGATGCCGGCCCAGGGCATCATGACCATGCACTGTTCCGCCAACATCGGGCCCGAGGGCGACACGGCGGTCTTCTTCGGCCTCTCCGGCACCGGCAAGACCACCCTCTCCGCCGACGCGTCCCGCCGCCTCATCGGCGACGACGAGCACGGCTGGAGCGATCGCGGCGTATTCAACTTCGAGGGCGGCTGCTATGCCAAGGTGATCCGGCTCCGCGCGGAGACCGAGCCCGAGATCTACGCCGCCACCCAGCGGTTCGGCACGGTCCTCGAGAATGTCGTGCTCGACTCCGCCACGCGGGCGGTGGACTTCGACGCCGACCGGATCACCGAGAACACCCGCGCCTGCTACCCCATCGACTACATCCCCAATTTCCAGCCGAGCGGCGCGGGCGGGCACCCCAGGAACATCGTCTTCCTCACGGCGGACGCGTTCGGCGTCATGCCGCCGATCGCGCGGCTGACGTCCGATCAGGCGATGTACCACTTCCTCTCCGGCTACACCGCCAAGGTGGCGGGCACCGAGCGCGGCGTGACCGAACCGTCGGCCACCTTCTCGGCGTGCTTCGGCGCGCCCTTCCTCCCACTCCATCCGGAAGTGTACGCCCGGATGCTCGGCGAGCGGATCGAGCGGCACGGAACCAAAGTCTGGCTGGTCAATACCGGCTGGACCGGCGGACCCTACGGCACCGGCTCGCGCATGAAGCTGGGGTATACCCGCGCCATGGTCCGGGCGGCGCTGGCCGGCGCACTCGACGGCGCCGCGTTCGTCACCGATCCCGTCTTCGGCTTCGAGGTCCCCACATCGGCGCCCGAGGTCCCCCCAGGGATACTCATCCCGCGCAATACCTGGGCTGACCCGTCGGCCTACGACACCCAGGCGCGCAGGCTCGCCCGGATGTTCCAGGAGAACTTCGCGCAGTACCGGGAGCAGGTGCCGCCGGCGGTGGCGGGGGCGGGGCCTCAGGAGTCGTGGGGGGGGGGGGGGGGGGGGGGGGGGG
>DASSBA010000040.1:0-3124 GCA_035699205.1 Gemmatimonadales bacterium | reverse complement strand
GGTGCGGCTGGGCTGAGTCGGCATCGAGAAATTCTTTCGGTCCACGGGGCTGCGGGGGCTCCGGAAATGGCGGTCGTCGGCGGGCGGGGGGTGCCCTTGGCGGAATAACGGCGGCCGGATCGGGCAAGTCAAGGCTTAGGTAACGCGATGGGGGGCATGGATTTGCGAGATATCGCCGAGGCTGCCGAGTGGGGCGGTTTGGCTGCCGATTTGGCTGCGGGGGGCGGATGTTGGGGTGGGGCAGGAAGATGGAGGGTGGGCGGTCGGGCGGTCTGGACGGTCAGGCGGTCGGATGGTCCGAGCGCGGCCGGCAAGATCCCTCGCTCTGCTCGGGATGACAGTGCCGTGCCATGCGCCGTTCCGCCCTTCTGCTATCCCGCCTTTCCGCCCTTCCGCCTTTCCACCTTTCCCCCTACCGACACCCCTGCTCCACCCTCCGCTCCCCGAACTCCCACGACTCCGCGTCCGCCGCCGCAACCACTACGACGTCAACCGGTTGGGTCAGGGCCTGGGTCATCATGCAGCCCGGCCCGGGGGTGGTCTCGACCACCTCGATGGCCGCGCCGTTGGCCGTCCGGACGACCCGCTCGACAGCGATCGAATATCCGCCGGTGCTCCGCTGCCCGCCCGCCACGGCGAGGACCACGTCCCGGGTGAAGTCCACCAGCGGCCGCTGGCCGCCCACGCCCAGGCTGGACCAGAACCGGGCGTACGAGGCGTCGTCCCGGATGACCAGCCGTTGCGGGACGGTGATCCCGCTCTGGCTGTACTGGCCGATCCGGCGGATCTGTATCGGGGTGCCGCCGCCGCCGTAGGGGGCGTACCCGGCCACGCCGGGTTGGCCCGCCCCGCTGTCGGGGGCGGCCCCGGGGGCCGGTGCCGGCGCCGCCGGGGCGGCCGGCGCCTGGGCGATCGCAGGGCTGGGGGCGGGGGCCGGCGAGGCGGCGGGCTCGGGCGAGGCCGACGGGGTCGGCTCGCCTTCGGATGGGACCAGCCGTCCGGTGCCGCAGCCGGCGGCGGCGGCCAGAAGGAGGGCGGGGAGGAGCAGGGCAAGCGGCCGGGGCGTCATCGTACCCTCCTGTCGGGGCGAACGAAGCTAGCGTACGGCGAATCGCGCTCACATGACCGGGCTCACAGTCCCATGGGCATAAACTGCCCATCATTCACGCCGCGCGGAAGGGGGATGCCAGCGGTGAGCGTGAACTGCGGTGAGCGGTGAGCGGTGAGCGGTGAGCAGCCAATGGTCCGCTTACCGCTCACCGCTTACCGCTCACCGCAGTACACCGCTCACCGCAGTTCACCGCTCACCGCTCGCCCGATGCCGCTGCCCGCCGCCCTCCCCCGAATCGAGCAGGTGCACTCCGCCCCTGGCCGGCCCGCCCATGTCGAGCACGCGATCGACCCCGCTGGCGGTGATGGCGAGCATGCCGTTCTCCGTCCGCCGGATCCAGCCGTTCTCCTTGAGATACCAGACGTGGAACCGCATGTGCACTTCCGGGCAGCCGAGCAGGCGCTCGAGCTCCACCTCGCCCATGCCGGGCCGCTGGGCGTCGTTGCGGCACGCCGTGTACAGAATCGAGAGGAATGCGGCGCGCATGCGACGGTCCGCCGCCACATCGTCGAGCGCCGTCTCCTGGTCGAAGACGCGCCAGGCGTGCTCCACGACCCGGGCGTACTGTATGTCATACCTGGCGCGCTGCTCGGGGTCCGAGAGCACGTGGAACGACGCGACCAGGCTCTTGAACCGGTCGGGGTCGCCCGTCTCGGCGTTGTCCGGATGGAACCGTTTGGCGAGGTGCCGGAAGACGCGCTGAATCGTCTCCTGGTCGGCCCGCGGAGACACCTGGAGGATCTCGTAGTGGTTCGGGATATCCGTGCCGGCCATGGGTTCCTGGGCTGCCCTTCCAGTCGCGCGGGGGAAACATGCGTTCGGGAGATCGCAGCGGTGGGGTGCGCAAGGCGCGGGCCGCGGCGCGGCGGGACGATAACGCCGGCCGGACGTTCCAGCCACGGTGTGCCCGGCGATGAGCGCGGGTGTGGCGCGGGCCGGCTGGCGTTCTGCGAGGCATCGGGGCTCCCGGTGGTCAGGATGACTCCCGCCGCAGCTCCCGGATCCGCTCCAACGCTTCGATGTCCGCCCGATCCTGCAGCCTTCCCGTCTGCTTTGTCCGGATCAGCGTATCGAGATCGGCGTACGGCACCTCGACGCCGTCCACCTCCGCCGTCAACCGGCGCGGCGCCGCATCGGCGTAGCGGACGCTCCAGGCAAGCGTGAGCAGATCCACCCGCGGATTGTCGCCGATGATCGTGATCGGCTTGACGAGGACGTCCGCCGGATCGAGCTCCCGGGCAATGCCGAACGTCAGCCCGGCCAGTGCCTCGAGCGCCCGCCGCACGTTGTCCGGCGTCGGCTCGATGAGGATATCCACGCCCTTCGTGGCGCGTACGGCCCCGTGCAAGGCGAGGGCGAAGCCGCCCACGACGACATAGTGGACGCCGGCGGAGTTGAGCAGCCGGCACACGCTGGCGAGCCCCGACGGATAGGCAGCGGTCACGTCCCTTACCTGCCACTCTCGCGCCGCCAGTGCTCGTACTGCTCGAAGGTGTCGAACGACGCGCTCCACGGCTCGACCGTCGCCGGGTCCCGGGCGAGCTCCCGCCAGAGCGTCTCGGCGAGCCGCACCCGGTCGGCGGGCGGAAGAGCCAGGCCTTCCCGCAGGGTCCGGTCGCGCGCGGCGTCGAAGTCGTCTCGGTCGGGGCGGGCGAGGTATGCCCGCACCGCCTCCGCCACGACGAAACTGCGGGAGCGCCGCTGCCGCTCGGCCTCGGCGTCCAGCGCGGTGCGCAGGTCGGGCGGCAGGGAGACGGAGAGGATATCCGCCACGGGTCGCTCCAGGGTTATTAACGATTAACAAACTACCGCAGACCCGGAACAGTTGCCAGCAGGCGCGCGCCGCCGGCTCGCGCCACTTTACGCTCGGCCCTCTCAGGCGCACTATTGCTGCTCCCCCGGTCTTCGCACTGCCAGCAGGGAGCCTCGATGGAACTTGACGAGCCGAGATTGTCGGTCCTCATCGCGGCGTACAACGAGGAGCACACGGTCGCCACTGTCGTGGAGCGGGTC
>DASSBA010000039.1:0-5910 GCA_035699205.1 Gemmatimonadales bacterium | reverse complement strand
GGCGTAGAGCAGCCGGCGATAATGCTCGCGGAGGCGCTCGCCGTCGCGCCGGAGCTCCACCCGGTCGCGGTCGGCCCAGAAGCGCCGCAGGAAGCCGGCCCTCCCGGCGCCGTGCGCGGCATCGAACCGGGCCAGGTCGGCATCGGTGGCGATCGGAACCAGGTCGGCCCGGTAGCCGGCCACGACCGCGGAGTCGTCCACGACCGCCGCGTCGAAGTACGTGGAATCGCCCGCGCCCACCCCGCCGACAGCACCGCAGCCCAGCAGCGTGCGCGCCAGCTCGAGCCGGGCCAGCCCCGTGCGCGGGTCGGCCGGGACGCGCGAGGCCCGCGTGAACACCGCGGCCGCGGAGTCGGTTTCGCCGGCGGCGCGCTCGAGCCGGCCGCGAGCCAGGAGCAGCTCGGCCGGTGCGCCGTCCCGGGCCGCATCTGCGCGCCGGAGCGCATCGCGGGCGCCGGCGTAGCGCGCGGTGTCACGGAGCCCGAGCGCGAGATCGGCGAGGGTCAGTGCCGCGGGCAGGTAGCCGGGATCGGCGGCCAGTGCGCGCTGCTCGTCCTCGAGCGCGTGCTCGAGGGCGCCGGTGCCCACCCGGCTCCCGAGCGCGAGCGGGCTGGCGCGCTCCCAGGTGGCACGGCGCATCTCGGCGACGGCGAGGGCGTGCCATGCGTAGGGCCAGCCGGATTCCCGCTTCGTGAGCCGGCGCAAGTCGCCGCGGGCCTCGCTCACGTCGGGATCGGCGCCGAGCTCGGCGAGGCGGACCGCCGCGAGCGCGGCGCGCAGCGCCGTGACCGGATCGTCCTCCCGTTGGCGGGTGAGCGCGTGCCGGAGCCTGCGAAGGGAAGCGGTGTCGTGAACGGCGGCGAGCGAATCGCGGAAGCGGTCGAGGGCGGGGCGGTCGGACGGGGTCTGGCCCGGGAGCGGGGAGAGCGGCGCGGCGAGCAGCGGCAGGGCCAGGAACCAGCGGGTCACCGGCTACACTCCCTTCTCCTCCAGGAGCCGGAAGAACTCCTCGGGCGAGCGCAGGGCGGCGAGACGCCCGGGCACGTCGTCCTCCTTCGCGAACTGCGCGATCTTGCCGAGTACCGGGAGGTACTGGTTCGAGATCTCCAGCGGCGGCGCCACAATCAGAAAGAAATCATGCGCGGGGAGATTGTCGATGGCCTGAAACTCCACTCCCTCTCGGTGGTGGCCGTAGGCCAGCCGGAGCCGCCCCACCATGGGCGCGCGGCAGTGCGGGATGGCGATCCCGCGCCCCACGCCGGTCGAGCCCAGCGCCTCTCGGCGCAGGAGCATCCGGAGGAGCGTGTCGCCCGCACCGTCGTCGAGCCCGAGCAGCCGGACGAGCTCCGCGAGGATCTCGTCCTTGCTGCCTCCGCGAAGCTCGAGGCAGATCGCGTCCGGTGAGAAGAAATCGGAAAGCTGCATGGCGTGGCGGCAAGCTAATCCGGCCCCGGGGGCGAGTCAAAGCAGCGGCCGCCGAGCGGGAGCCACTTCCATTGCCGCCCGTCGAATCGCCAAGTATTTTCTCCCCATGCGGTTGCCCTATCCCTCGGCCCACCCGTTCCCGCTCCTCCTGGCTCCCATGGCCGGAGTGTCGGAGCCGCCGTTCCGCCAGATCTGCCGGCGGATGGGGGCCGACGTCGTGCTGTCCGAGTTCCTCTCCTCGGAAGCGATCCGCCGGCGCATCCGGAACACGCTGGAAGGGGCGGAGTTCGAGGAGGTCGAGCGCCCGATCGGGATTCAGATCTACGGCTCCGACCCGAACGCGATGGCCGAGGCCGCCGGGCTCATCACCGAGCACTATCGTCCGGAATTCATCGACATCAACTTCGGCTGCCCCGTCAAGAAGGTGGTGCAGCGAAACGGCGGCTCGGGCTGTCTGCGGGACATGGACCTGGTCGCGCGGATCATCCGGGCAACCATCGACGCGACCCATCTCCCGGTCACGGTCAAGACCCGGAGCGGCTGGAGCGACGAGCAGCGGGACCCGGTCGGCATCGCGCTCCGGATGCAGGACGCGGGCGCGCGCGCCTTCACCCTGCACGCGCGCACGCGGACGCAGATGTTCTCCGGCAAGGCCGACTGGGACGACATCGCGCGCGTGGTGGAGGCGCTCGACATTCCGGTCATCGGCAACGGCGACATCCAGACGGCGGACGACATCGTGCGGATGCGCGACCACACGCGCTGCGCCGGGATCATGATCGGGCGCGGCGCGTTCGGCAATCCGTGGCTGTTCCGCGATGGCCGGGCGTCGCTGGAGGGACACGCCGCGCCGCCCGCGGCCGCCGCCGCCGAGCGGTTCCGGGTGGCGCTCGAGCACGCACGGCTGGCGCTCCGGCTCCAGGGCGACACCCGCAAGACGGTCATCGAGTTTCGCAAGCACCTCGGGTGGTACACCAGGGGCCTCCACGGCGCGAGCGAGCTGCGCCAGCGGCTCTTCCAGATCGAGTCGATCGCGGAGGCCGAGGCGATCTTCCTCGAATACCTCGAGCCGCTCGCCGCCGTGGCGTGAGAGCCGAGCAGCTCGAAGCCCTGCTGGCCGAGGTCGCCGCCGGGCGCGTGGAACCCCGCGCCGCCGTGCAGCAGTTACGGCATCTTCCCTACGAAGATCTCCCCTACGCGCGAGTGGACCACCACCGCGCGATTCGCCAGGGACACCCCGAGGTGGTGTTCTGTGAGGGGAAGACCGTGGAGCAGGTCGTCGGGATCTGCGAGCGGCTCGAGGCCGTCACCGGGTCCTTCCTGGGGACGCGCGCAAACGAGGTGATGGCCGCCGCGCTGCTGGAGCGGTTCCCGCGGGTCGTGTGGAGTCCGCTGGCCCGGACGGTCCGGCTCGCCGCCCCCGATGCGCCGGCGGCCACGGCGGGCCCCGTTCTGGTGATCTCGGCGGGCACCAGCGACCTACCGGTGGCGGAAGAGGCGGCCGTGGTGGCCGAGGCATTCGGGACCCGGGTGGAGCGGCTGGTGGACGTGGGAGTGGCGGGCCTGCACCGTCTCCTCGCCGCGACCGACGCGCTCGAGCACGCCCGCGTGGTGATCGTCGTGGCCGGCATGGAGGGCGCGCTGCCCAGCGTCGTTGGGGGACTGGTGCCGGTGCCGGTCATCGCGGTGCCGACGAGCGTCGGCTACGGCGCGTCGTTCGGCGGGCTGGCCGCGCTGCTCGGCATGCTCAACTCCTGCGCCGCGGGGGTCACCGTCGTGAACATCGACAACGGGTTCGGCGCGGCAGTGGCGGCGAGCCGGATTTGCCGCGGGTGACGGTGCGTACGGTGCTCCAGCGCGCCGAGCCGCCCCTGGTGTGGCTGGACCTGGTGCACCCGAGCCCCGAGGAGCTGGGCGAGGTGGCCCGCGCGCATGGGCTGCACTCGACGGCGGTACGGGACTGCCTGGACCCGGAGCACCTCCCCAAGTTCGAGCAATTCGATACCCACGTCTTCGCGATCATCCGTGCCTTCGACAAGCAGTCGGAGCGCTCGTGTGCCACGGTGCAGGAGCTCACCCGGAAGGTGGCCATCTTCTCCGGGCCCTCGTTCCTCATCACCATTCATCGGACCGAGCAGCCCTGGCTGGCGGCCGTGGAAGCCAAATACCACGCCGAGCCCCCCCGGAACGGGAAGGAGGGGCTGCAAAACGTTCTGCTGACCCAGATGCTGAATGCGGCGGTGGACACCTATCTGCAGCCGATGGAAGCCATCGAGGCGCGCATCGATGCCTTCGAGGAGCTGGTCTTCGGCGGCCGGGACGCGGACGCCCGCGGATTCGCCGAGGACTTGCGCGGGATCCACGTGCTGAAGCGGCAGGTCACGCTGATCAAGCGGCTGCTCTGGCGCACGCTGGACGTGGTGCAGCGCATGTCGCCCTCGACCGGCCGCGCGGCCTCCCTGTTCCGCGACGTGCAGGAGAATATCGAGAGCTCGCACTTCTACGCCGACGAGCTGCTGGACGACGTGAACACGGTGCTCAACGTGCAGCTCGCGCTCGCGGCGCACCGGACGGGCGAAGTGATGCGGATCCTGACGGTGTTCTCGGTCTTCTTCCTTCCGCTCACGTTCCTGGTCGGCGTCTACGGGATGAATTTCGACTACATGCCCGAGTTGCGCGCCCGGTGGGGCTACCCGGTCGTGCTCGCGGCCATGGGGGTGATCACACTCGCCATCTATCTCTGGTTCCGTCGCCGAGGATGGCTCCGGGAGTGAGCCTGGTCGCGCTGGTGCTGGCGGCGCTGCTCGGCGCCGGTGTCGGCTGGGGGCTCGCCCGCCGGCGGGGAGGGCTGCCGCTGCTCGCCGGGGGGGTGGGACCGCACCTGCTCCCCGACCCGGCGCTGGAATGGCTGCGGCGCGCCTATGGTGCGCTGGGCGTGTGGGTGACGGAGCTCGACCCGCGCGAAGAGGGGCCGCACGCGGAGCGGATCGTGGACGCCGAGCGTCTGTCGATCACGCAGATCGCCGCGGTGGACCGGCGGCTCGAGCGGGCGCGAGACCAGGAGCAGAGCGGCGCCGAGCGGATGGAGGGCGGCACCCTGGTGTTCGACTCGGCCGCGGGGACGGCCGTGGGGCTGCTGCTGCGCCACGGCTTCGAGCCACACCGGCTCGGTCTGGTCGAGGCGGATCTCCGCCGCCTGCTCGACGGCGTCCGCCGCCGGCCGCACATCGTCGCGCTGGCGCAGGCGCAGAGCCAGGAAGCCTCGCTCGAGTCCACCGGCAGCGTGGGTCTCCGCCTCGCGTACCAGCTCGAGCGGGCGCTCGACGCGCAGGTCGTCGTGGTGGCCCGGGAGTCACCGACCGAGCTGGAGCGCCGGCTCGCCCCCGCCGCCCTGACCCCGGTGCGCGTGGTGGGCGTCTCGGGCCGCGGCGACCGGCGACTGCTGGACACGTTGCTCCCCGAATCGAGCGACCTTGCCCGGGTGGCGCGAGGCGAGCTCCCCAAGGTGACCGTGCAGGGCGATCCACTCGGCGGCGCCGTGGCCGACCGGCGCCAACGGCCGAGCGCCGTCATGCTGCTGCCGATCCTGCTCGGCGACGAGCCGTTCGGGGCCGTGGCCGTCTGGCCCCCCAACGGGCGCGAGCCGATCGGCGCCCTGCTGGCGGAGTTGAACGAAGCCCTGGTCAACGCCGGGCCACGGCTGGCCCGCGCGCTCGAGGCCGACAAGCGAAAGGCCGACGCCAGCTCCGACCGCCTCACCGGACTGCTCAACCGGCGCGCATTCGATGAAATCCTGACCCAGGCCGATCCGCTCGGCCCGCGGGAGGGAGCCCTCGTCTACGCCGATCTCGACAAGTTCAAGCTGGTGAACGACTCGCTCGGCCACCCGGCCGGCGATGCGGCGCTGATCCATTTCGCCAGGATCATCCAGGGCCAGATCCGGGGCGGCGACGTGGCCGCACGGATCGGGGGCGAGGAGTTCGCGATCTGGCTGCCCAAGACCACCCTCGAGGTCGGCACCAGGATCGCGGAGCGGATCCGGATCAAGGTGGGCACCACGCCCTGGGACTGGAACGGACGCTCCTGGCCGCTCAGCGCCTCGTTCGGGGTCGCGGCGTGTCCGGAGACGAGCCCCACGCTCGAGGCCCTCCCGGCACAGGCGGACGCGGCACTGTACGTGGCCAAGCGGGCAGGGCGGAATCGGGTGGAGCGGGCGGGGGGGTAGGGGACGGAAGGACGGAAGGGCGGAAGGAGACGGAAGGACGGAAAGGCGGAAAGGCGGAAAGGCGGAAAGGCGGAAAGGCGGAAAGGACCCGCGGGCAGGCGCCGGCACTGTCATCCCGAGCGGAGCGAGGGATCTCGCCGGGCCGAGTTCGAACCCCGAGAGAGTAGATCCCGCGCTCCGCTCGGGATGACAGTGCCGGCGCCTGCCCGCGGCTCCTTTCCACCGTTCCACCTTTCCACCGTTCCACCTTTCCGTCCTTC
>DASSBA010000038.1:0-1774 GCA_035699205.1 Gemmatimonadales bacterium | reverse complement strand
CGCCATTGTTGCAACCTCTTGAAAGGGAGCCCGCGGGCTCCGGGGAAACCCCCGGCCTTCGTGGCCGGGTGAAAACGCCCCTAAAGAAAAAGCCGCCCGGTTCAACGCCCGGCCGGCCGGCGACGACTCAATCACGCAAGGAATGGACTTCGCGAAGCATGGACCAAGGTCATGCGAGGTCAGGGATTTGTCAATATGGCGGGCAGGCGGCAACTGCCTATCTCAGCACCACGCCGGCCGTCCGCAGTTCGTGATCGAGCAACCAGCGCTTCTTGGCCAGACCGCCACCATAGCCGACCAGCGAGCCATCCTTGCCGACCACCCGATGGCAGGGAATCAGAATGGCCAGGTGATTCGCGGCGACGAGCCAGCCAATCTGGCGCGGGTGCAGCCGGGTGGCGCGGGCGACGTCATCATACGAGCGGGTCTCGCCCAGCGGGATCCTGCGGAGTGTCTTGAAGACGGCCACCTGCGCGGGAGACAGCTCGAACCAGCGCTTCAGGTGATCGGGGAACGGGAAGGGGCGGGGTGAACCGGCGAAGTACTCGTCGAGCCACGTGGTAGTGGCCCGGCAGGGTCCCTGAGCGATATGCAGCTCGGGGATGGCGGAGCGCAGGCGCACCGCCCACTGGACCGAGGCGGCGCGGTGCGGGAACTCGACGACGAGCGGACCCGCCTCGCATTCCACCACCGTCAGCGCGCCGACCGGCGAACTGTAGGTCGTCCACTCCACGTGCATGCGGGGTCTCCGGGAGCAGCCTGGCTCGTGGAAAGGTAGTCCCGGGCGCGCGGCGTAGCCAATCGGGGGAGACCGTGTCTGACGCGGGCCGGTCGTTCCACTTACATTTCACCTCATGACCTCGCCCCAATCGCTCGTGGTGCGCACGTTTACCGACCGGGCCGAAGGCCTCTCGCACTTCGTGCTCCGGGCCGGCGAGGCCCCGCGGCTCCTGGCGTTTGACGACGCGCTCGGCTGCCCGGTCGAGACGGCCCTGGCGGCGCTCGAGTGGACTGGCGTCGTCGGCATCCTGCTCGACGATGATCTGCTGCACGCGGCACGGCTGACCAGCGAGACGGCTGCTGCCGTGGTCGAGCGGAAGGGGCCCGATGGCCGGCGGTTCGTCTATCTCGGTCCCCGGCTCGACGCGCCACCCATGGACGTGTTCGAGGGGGCGGTGCTGTTCGACGAGCCGGGCGTGAAGGCCGTCGAGTTCACCCAGCGCGCGCATGCCCTGGCCCACTTTCTCCGTGCCACCGCCGGCGCGGGAGCGCTCCTGGCGCTGCTCGGCCGCCGCGCGCCCGAGCTCCGGCACCTGCGCCGCTGGCTCGGCGCGATCATCCAGGAGCTCGATGGGCCCCGGCCCCTCGTGGCCGGGTGGTTCGCCGCCAGCTCGGCCGGGTGCCTGTTCGCGTCTTCGGAGCCGGAGCCGACCTACCGGTATGTCGAGGTCGGGCTCGAGCCCTGACCGCTTCGGATCGGCTGATGTGGATTCACATCTCCACATTGTGTGGATGGACGGGGTAGCGTGAGGGGCCAATGGTGGTTAGGTATCCACATCGCGGGCAGGTTGCAGTGGCGTAACCCGAATAAAATCAGGCACTTGCGAGATTCTCGCAGGTGCCTATTTTTGTCCTACGCGCTCGGTTGGATGCGTGCTGGGGCCCCGAGCCTCAGTGACGGCCGGCAGGGCGGGTTCGAGCGGGATATCAGGGGAGAGGGCCGACGCAACCAAGGGCTCAGGCCTTCGTCGATCCTGGTGATCACCCCGGCTCG
>DASSBA010000037.1:0-2169 GCA_035699205.1 Gemmatimonadales bacterium | reverse complement strand
GACGAGCGGCGGATAGGCGAGCTGGCCGACTCGCTCGGCGTGAAGATCCTGCGGGTGCTCGGGCGCGGCCGCCCCATTGGATCGGTGCGGCATGTCTCCCTCGCCTCGCGGTCGCTCCCCGCGCTCAAGGAATTCCTGCGCGGCGAGCAGTTCTACCGCCGTGGCCTCTGGGACTCCGCATTGGTGCACTACGACCGGGCCGTTGCGCAGGACAGCAGCTTCGGGCTCGCGTTCCGCCGCATGGCTCTCGTGCTGGGGTGGCGTCCCGCCACCTCGGGTGGGTATCGGGACCAGGAGGAGTATGGGCAGCGCGCCGTGATGCTCAACCGCGGCCTGTCTCCCCGGGATAGCGTGCTTCTCCTGGCTGATTCCCTCAACCTTCACGGCCAACCGAGTCCACTCTCCAGTGATGACAATCGAGCCGAGGCCGTGCTCGAGGAGGCCGCGCGGCGTTATCCGGACGATCCGGAGATCTGGTACACGTTGGGCGAGAGCCGCTACCACGACGGAACCGGGAATCCTGCGTCGCTTGACGCCTTCGAGCGTGCCATCGAGCTCGACCCCGGGTTCGCCCCCGCGTACGAGCATGTGGTTCATCTGGAGATGCAGCGGGGACGGCCCGACTCGGCGTTGCGCTACGCGCGGGCATATGCAGCGTTGGACCCGACGGACGTGAACGCACCGTCGCTACGCCTGGTTGCCCTCGTCCTTGATTCCGGAGGTGCAGGCGCACCTGGCGTCACTCGTGCGATCCGGAGCGCCTCGGCGCTCGCGCTCTACAGCGCAGGACTGGATCATCTCGGCTTGTCGACTGACTCCGCCGAGACGGCGGTCACGTTGTTGCGAGAGCTCGCCACCGGCCGGCACGAGGTCGCCGGTGCTCCCCCCTGGGTGGCCGATTCGGTGATGTGGCCGCAGTACCTCGCAACCGGCCTCGCATTTCGTGGTCACCTGCGTGCGGCAGCGGGGGCGGATCGCAGGCTCCTCGCCGATCCCGAGGCGTCGCCCTGGAGCTGGCTCTATGACCCGTTTCCCAGCCTCAGCCTCTTTGGCGTCATCCCGGACTCGGTGGCCGGCGCCGCTTTCAGGCGCTCGCTCGAGCCGGGCGAGCCCTGGGAGCCTTTCACTCCGCGGCATTTTCGGGGACTGCCGTGGTGGTTGGCCCGGCGCGACACCGCCTCGCTGGCCCGGTTCACCGCCCGGGCCGCCGGGGTAGCCCGGGAGGCCAAGTCAGCTTCGGTGGCTGGTCGCGCCCGTCTGCTGGGCGCCCTCGCCGGCGCCTATCTCACGCTCGCCCGCCACGACTCCGCGGCTGCCTTGCTCCAATTGGAGTCGATACCGGATAGCTTGTGCTCGGCGGGGAAATTCAGCTGTTTCTACGGGAACCTCACGCTCGCCCGGCTCCTCGCGGCACGGAGCGAGTACCGGGCGGCCGGCGATCTGCTCGAACGATGGTGGTGGCAAGGGTTCCCGGACGGACCGATGCTCATACTCGCCCTGCTGGAGCGTGGACGAATCGCCGAGCGGCTGGGCGAGCGCGAGAAGGCGGTCGAGAGCTACCGATTCGTCGCTGACGCATGGCGCCGCGCCGATCCCGAGCTGCAGCCGTATGTCACGGAAGCGCGGGAGGGGCTTGCTCGGCTGGCCAGGAGAGAGTGATGCGTTCGCTGGAGGGATTCCCCGGCGCGGAGGCGAACCACGATGCCACGACGATTCAAAGTCGGTGACCACGTCACCTGGAACTCGGAGGCGGGGCACGTCAGCGGCACGATCATCAAGGTCCACACGAGGGATTTCGACTACAAGGGGCACACGCACCACGCCAGCAAGGATGACCCGCAATACGAGATCAAGAGCGACAAGACCGACCATATCGCAGCGCATAAGGGCTCGGCCTTGAAAAAAAGCCGGTAGCCGCGCTGGACGTCGGTGCCGCACCACTGATGATCGCGCAGATGCTGGCGCTCTCGCTCGCCGGGAGCCGCCGCGGCCCACACTGCGAGGCGGAGAAGCTCCCGAGCGGACCTATCATCCCGAGCGGACCTGTCATCCCGAGCGGACCTGTCATCCCGAGCGGAGCGAGGGATCTTGCCCGCAGGTCCGGAACCGCGCCTGCCAGATCCCTCGCTCCGCTCGGGATGACAATTCCGCTGCAGATGACAGTTCCGC
>DASSBA010000036.1:0-2517 GCA_035699205.1 Gemmatimonadales bacterium | reverse complement strand
CGGCTTATGCCCCGATCCCGCCGCGCACCTCACGTGCACAAGTTCGGCGGTGCGTCGCTGGCCGATTCCGCCGCTGTCCGCCACGCCGTCGATATCATCCGCCGCCACCGCAAGGAGCCCACCGTCGTGGTCGTCTCCGCGATGGCGGGGACCACCGACGCGCTGCTTGGCGTGGCCCAGCAGGCCGGAGCCGGCGAGTCGCGCACCGTCGCGTCGCTCATCGCCCGGCTGCGCTCGCGCCATGCCGAGACCGCGCGGGCGCTGCTGCCGTCGGGTCGCGCGCGGGCGGACCTGCTGGCCTACGTCGGCGACGTCTTCGCGGAGCTCGAGGCGCTGGCCGAGGGGCTCCGGCTGCTGCGCGAGCTGACGCCCCGTACCACCGACTACCTCGTCTCCCGGGGCGAGCGGCTCAGCGCGCGGCTGGTGGCGGCGGCGCTCGAGGCGGCGGGGGCCAAGGCAAGGTATGTCGACGCCCTCGACCTCGTCCACACCGACGGCGCCTTCGGCCAGGCGGCCCCGGACTTCGCGCGGACCGACCGGAGCGCGCAGCGGATGCTGCTGCCGCTGCTCGCGCGCGGCATCGTGCCGGTCGTCCCCGGCTTCATCGGCGCCACGCCCGGCGGCGAGATCGCGACCCTGGGCCGCGGCGGGAGCGACCTCACCGCGACGCTGCTCGCGCGGGCGCTCGGTGCCAGCCGGGTCTCCCTCTGGAAGGATGTCCCGGGCCTGCTCACCGCGGACCCGCGGGTGGTACCCGACGCCCGGGTGATCCCACAGCTTCACGCCCGGGAGGCCGCCGAGCTGGCGTACTACGGCGCCCGGGTGCTGCACCCGCGCGCGCTGATCCCGGTGGCGGGACGGCGCATTCCGGTCCACGTGCGGCCGTTCGGCGACCCGGACGCGCCGGGGACGGAGGTCTCGGAGCGCGTGGCGCCCGCCCGGTTTCCGGTCAAGGCGCTCACCGCCGCGGGCGGCCAGGCGCTGGTCACCGTCACCGGCAACGGGATGCTCGGCGTGCCGGGCATCGCGGCGCGCACCTTCGCGTCGCTCCAGGCGCGGCGCATCTCGGTCTCGCTCATCTCCCAGGCCTCGTCGGAGCACTCGATCTGCTTCAGCGTCCCCGAGACGCTCGCGGCCGACGCGCGGGAGAGCCTGGAGCGGGAGTTCACCGGCGAGATCGCGCGCGGCGAGATCGATGGCGTGGAGCTGGGCCCCGGTATGGCCACGGTGGCCGTGGTGGGACTCGGCATGCACGGCACGCCCGGCGTCGCGGCGGCAGTGTTCTCCGCGCTCGCGGCGGCCAGGATCAACGTGGCGGCCATCGCGCAGGGCAGCTCGGAGCTCAACATTTCGGTGGTGGTCGAGGCGCGTCAGGCCGCGGAGGCACAGCGCCGCATCCACGCGGCGTTCCAGCTCTCCCGCATCGCCGGCGGCGGCGTGATCCAGCCCGAGCGGATGGAGGTCGTGCTGCTCGGCTTCGGGCAGATCGGCCGCACGCTGGCTACCATGATGGGCCGGGTGCGCCGCCCCGCGCTCGACCTCCGGGTCGCGGCGGTGATCGACCGCTCCGGGTTCGTGTTCGACCCGCAGGGGCTCGGGCCGCGCCGGCTGGCCGCGCTGGCCGCGGAGAAGAAGAAGGGGCGCCGCCTGGCGGAGCTTCCGCGCGGCCGGGCCGCGACCGCCGAAGAGGCCATCCGGCACATCGCGGGGTACGCCCTCACCCGCCCCGTGCTGGCCGATCTGACCGCCCACGACACCGCCGCTGCCCTCGAGCAGGGGCTCACCCACGGCATGGACCTCGTACTCGCCAACAAGCTCCCGCTGGCGGGACGCCGCGCCGTGAGCGACTCGCTGTGGCAGACCGCCCGCGCGCGCGGCCGCCGCATCCTGCACGAGGCCACCGTGGGCGCGGGACTCCCGATCATCGATACCTATCACAAGCTCACCGAGAGCGGCGACCGGGTCGAGCGGATCGAGGGGCTGCTCTCGGGCACGCTCGGCTTCGTGCTTGGCGAGGTGTCCGGCGGCGCGACGTTCTCCGCGGCGGTGCGCAGCGCGATGCAGCGCGGCTACACCGAGCCGGACCCGCGGGAGGACCTTTCGGGGATGGACGTCGGCCGCAAGGCACTCATCCTCGGGCGACTGCTCGGCTACCCGGGCGAGCTCTCTCGCTCGGCGGTGGAATCACTGGTGCCGAAGTGGGCCCGCACGATCCCGCTGGCCGAATTTCTCGAGCGCCTGGAGGAGCTCGACCCCGGCTGGCGCCGGCGGGTCGCAGCGGCGGCCAGGGACGCCATGGTGCTGCGTTACGTGGCCACGGTGACGCCGTCGCGGATCGCGGTCGGTCTCAGGTCGGTGCCGGTGTCGAGCCCGCTTGCGGCCCTCAAGGGCTCGGATAACCAGGTCGTCTTCACCACGGCCCGGTACAAGGCCAACCCGCTGGTGATCACCGGCCCCGGCGCCGGCGCCGAGGTGACGGCGGCCGGGGTGCTGAACGACATCCTCCGGCTGGCCGGC
>DASSBA010000035.1:0-31326 GCA_035699205.1 Gemmatimonadales bacterium | reverse complement strand
CAGCGCGCCCGCGGAGGCGCGCGCGCCGCTGGTTCGCGACGTCATGGCGCGCTCGGTCCTCTGCGTCTCCGAGGACCAGACGCTGGCCGACGCCGCGCAGCTCCTTGCCGCCCGGGATGTCGAGCGGGTGCCCGTGGTCAGGGAAGGCGTGCTCCGCGGGTTCGTCACCCGCGCCGATCTCGTGCGCCGGCTGTTGGCCGGCCGTTAACCCCGCAGCATCGTGGAGGAGTGAGTCGTGGCCGTTTCGCTGACCCTCGGCATCGTGAAGCCGGACGCCATCGCCACCGGGAAGACCGGAAAGATCGTGGCCCATCTGGAGGGCGCGGGCTTCACCCTGCGCGCCACCCGTCTGGTCCGCCTCACCGCTGAGCAGGCAGGCGCCTTCTACGCGGTCCACCGCGGCCGCCCCTTCTACCCCGAGCTCGTGGCCTTCATGACCAGCGGCCCCTGTCTTCCCATGGCCCTGGAACGGGAGGACGCCGTGGCCACCCTGCGCACCATCATCGGCGCCACCGACCCCGCCGAGGCTGCCCCAGGGACCGTCCGGAAGCTCTACGCCGAGTCGAAGGGCCGGAACGCCATCCACGCCTCCGACAGCGACGAGAACGCAGCACGGGAGGTGGGGTTTTTCTTCAGCGAAGGGGAACTGGCGGGATTGTGGGGGCGGTGAGCGGTGAGCGGTAAGCGGTGAGCGGTGAGCGGTAAGCGGGACCTCGTGCAGCGGGCCGGTGCTGCAGTCCTCAAATGCTCCTGCTGTCTCTCACCTCTTACCGCTCACCGCTCACCGTCTCCTTGACCCAAGTCGTTGTCCCCGCTATTCTAAGCGGCTATGCTGCGAGTGGACATCCGGGACCTCCAGCGGGGGCCCGTACGGACCGACGGGCAGCTCGACCCGGCGGATCCCGCGTTCGAGGGGTTGGGGCTCGGGCTGGCCGGCCCGGTGACGGTACGGGGGCAGCTCCAGGCCACCGGGGACGGCGAGTACCTGTGGCGCGGCCACGTCCACGGGATCCTGACCGGAGAGTGCCGCCGGTGTCTGACCGACGTGCGGCACGAGCTGGACATCGACATCGACGCGGCGGTTTTCTCGACCGATCCCGAGCTGGCCGACGATCCGGACTTCTATCCGCTGCTGGAACGCGCCACTACCGTGAACGTCACGGACGTCGTGCGGGAAGAATTGGCGCTGGCCGCGCAGACCGACCTGTTACTCTGCCGGAACGACTGTGCCGGACTCTGTCCCCGCTGCGGGGCGGACCTGAACGCGGGGCCCTGTGCCTGCCACACCCCTGCCGAACCTGTTTGAGGACACCATGGCAGTTCCGAAGCGCCGGACCTCGAAGTCACGCAAGCGCCTGCGGCGGGGACATCACACGGGAGCGGGTGTAGCCACCCAGGCCTGCCCGCGCTGCGGGTCGCCCAAGCTCTCCCACCGCGTGTGCACTTCCTGCGGCTACTACCGCGGCAAGAAGCAGGTCGAGGTCGAGGACGCCTGAGGGTGATTCGCGTCGCCGTAGACGCGATGGGAGGCGACCGCGCGCCGGAGGCCGAGATTGCCGGAGTGCTCCAGGCGCTGGCGGGCCTGCCGGGCGGGTTCGTGGTCCAGTTGGTGGGCCGGCCCGACGCCATCGAAACGGAGCTCGCCAAACATCCGCAGGCCGACCGCAGCCGCCTCGAGATCCACGAGGCGGCTGACGTTATCGGCATGAACGAGAAGCCGCTGGCCGCGGTGCGGCGAAAGCCAAAATCGAGCATCGTCGTCGGGCTGACGCTCCAGAAACAGGGTCGCTCCGACGCGTTTCTCTCCGCGGGCAACACCGGCGCCGTCCTCGCCGCATCCACCGTCCTCCTGGGCCTGCATGACGGCGTCGAGCGGGCCACGGTGGCCACGCTCTTCCCGACCGGCAGCGAGCCGGTGCTCGTGCTCGACGGCGGCGCCAACCTGGACTGCTCGGCCCGGGAGCTCGTCGGGTTCGCGTACCTCGGTACGGTCTACGTGCGCGACATCCTGGGCCGGGCCAACCCGGTGGTGGGTCTGCTCAACGTCGGCGAGGAAGAAGAAAAGGGGACGGCCGTCGTGCGGGAGGCCAACCAGCTCCTCAAGCGGTCCCCCCGGCTCGCCTACGCCGGTAATATCGAGGGGCGCGACATTCTTCCCGGCCCCCAGCGCCGCACCCACGTGGATGTCGTCGTCTGCGACGGCTTCGTGGGCAACATCGTCCTCAAGTTCTACGAATCGGCGGGGCGCGTGTTCGTCGGGTTGATCATGGAGCGCGCCCCCGATGTGCTGGAGCGGCCCGAGCTCCGCGACCTGGTCGGCCTGCTGGACTACTCCACGTACGGGGGCGCGCCGCTGCTCGGAGTACGGGGCGTGTCGATCATCTGCCACGGCTCCTCCAGCCCCAACGCCATCAAGAACGGCATCCGGGTGGCGCTCCAGGCGGTGAATGCCGGCCTCAACGCCCACATCGCAGCCGAGTTCGCCCAGCGCGAGCCCGCGGCCCGGCCGTGATCCGGCGGCCGTTCGCGGAGGTGGCCAGCGTCGGCGTGGCCGTGCCCCCCGGCATCCTCACCAACGCCGATCTGAGCCGGGTCCTCGACACCTCGGACGAATGGATCGTCGAGCGCACCGGCATCCGTCAGCGCCACATCGCGACGCCGGAGCAGAGCGTCGCCCTGCTCAGCCATGAGGCCGCCACCCGGGCCCTCGCGGCGGCCGGCGTCACCGCGGCCGAGCTCGACGCCATCGTCCTCGCCACCGCCAGTCCCGACCGGCTCCTCCCCTCGACTGCCTGCGATCTGCAGGCCCTGCTCGGCGCGGAGAACGCGGCCGCGTTCGACATCGCCGCGGCATGCCCCGGCTACATCTTCGGCCTCACCGTCGCCGAAGGGCTCATCGCCTCGGGGCAGAGCGGGACGGTGCTCGTGGTCGGCGCCGAAAAGCTCTCGACCATCACCGATTTCCAGGACCGGTCCACGGGCATTCTCTTCGGCGACGGCGCCGGCGCGTCGGTCATGAGGCGCTCGACGACGCCGGGCCGCGGCATCCTCTCGACGTTCATCAAGTCGGACGGCCGGCTCGCGCCGCTGCTCTATCGTCCCGGCGGCGGCTCCGCGGATCCCATCAGCGAGAAGGTGGTCTGCGAGCGCTCCCACTACATGAAGATGGCCGGGCGGGAGGTGTTCAAGGCCGCGGTGCTCGCCATGGCCGAGGCATGCGACGAGGCGATGCGCCGGGCCGGCGTGACCGCCGACCAGGTGGACCTGCTGGTGCCGCATCAGGCCAACCTGCGGATCATCGAGTCCACCGCGAAGCACGCCGGGCTGCCGATGTCCAAGGTCATGGTGAACGTGGACCGCTACGGCAACACGTCGTCCGCCTCCATCCCGCTGGCACTCGAGCAGGCCGTCGCCGAGGGGCGGGTCGGGCCCGGCACGGTGGTCCTGCTGGTGGCGTTCGGGGCCGGCTTTACCTGGGGCAGCATGGTGATCCGGTGGTGAGCGTGCTCATGTGCCCGGGGCAGGGTGCTCAGCGCGTCGGCATGGGGCGCGACCTGGCCGAGCGCTACCCGGCGGCGCGCGAGACGTTCGAGGCGATCGACGACGCGCTCGGCGTCGCGCTCTCCCGGATCATGTGGGAAGGCCCCGAAGACGATCTCACGCTCACCCATAATACGCAGCCCGCCATCCTGGCCCACTCGGCCGCCGTGTGGGCTGTGGTCAAGGATCGGGTACGCGGCGGGGTGAAGGCCGCCGCCGGCCACAGCCTCGGCGAGTACAGCGCACACGTCGCCGCGGGTACGCTCAGCCCCACCGCCGGCGCGCGCCTGGTGCGTCGCCGCGGCGAGTTGATGTACGGCGCCGGACAGGCCCGCGCGGGCGCCATGGCCGCGGTCCTCGGGCTGGCGACGGAGCAGGTGGATGCCGCCTGCAACGAGGCCTCGGGGAGCGACGGCGTCGCGGTGGCCGCCAACCTCAATGCGCCCGACCAGACGGTGATCTCGGGCGATCCGCCGGCCGTCACCCGCGCGGGCCAAGCCTGCAAGGCGCGGGGCGCAAAGCGGGTGCTGCCGCTCAAGGTCAGCGGCGCGTTTCATTCGCCCCTGATGGCGCCCGCGGTGGACGGCCTGCACGATTCGCTGACCGACGTGGCCTTCGGCGATCCCGCGTTTCCGGTGGTGGCCAACGCCAGCGGCCAGGCGGTACGCACGGGCCTCGACGCCAAGCGGCTGTTGCTCGACCAGCTCACGGCGCCCGTGCGCTGGGTGGCCTGCATGCAGGTCGCCGCCGGGCTGGCGCCGGGTGCCACCTTCCTCGAGATCGGGCCGGGGGGCGTCCTGGCCGGGCTGCTCAAGCGCATCGTCCCCGGCGCGACGGCGGTGACGCTGGGAACCGCGGACGAGGTGGAGCGATTTCTCGGGTGAGCGGGACCACCATCGACCTCACGGGCAGGACCGCCTTCGTCACCGGCAGCACCCGGGGGATCGGCCTCGCCATCGCGCGGGCGCTCCACACCGCGGGGGCCCGGGTCGCGGTCGTCGGTCGCGATGCCGGCCGGGCGCAGGCGGTGGCCGGCGAGCTGGGTGAGAGCGCGGCCGGCGTCGCCTGCGACGTGGCGGTGGCCAGCCAGGTCGAGGCTGCCGTCGCCGGCGCGGAGCAGGCGCTCGGTCCCATCGACATCCTGGTCAACAACGCGGGGCTCACCCGCGACAACATCCTCCCGCGGCTGAGCGAAGCGGACTGGGACGCCGTGCTGGACGCCAACCTGAAGGGCGCGTTCCACACGACCCGTGCCGTGATCAGGGGAATGATGAAGCGGCGCGCCGGCCGCATCGTGAACATCGCGAGCGTCGTCGGCCTCACCGGCAACAAGGGGCAGTCCAACTATGCCGCGAGCAAGGCCGGGCTGATCGGGTTCACCAAGTCCATCGCCCGGGAATACGCCGGCCGGGGCGTGCTGGCCAACTGCGTGGCCCCCGGCTTCATCGCGACGGATATGACCGCCGCCTTGCCCGATGCCGCGAGGGCTACATTATTACAGGACATTGCCCTGGGCCGGCTGGGCGACCCCGGCGACGTGGCGGGCGCGGTACTTTTTCTGGCCTCGGACCTGGCGGGTTACATCACCGGCCAGGTGCTGGTGGTCGACGGTGGGTTGGTCATCTGACCGCGGTGCGTGAAACTCCAATCGAGGACGACATGAGCAACGTCGAAGAGAAGGTCAAGGACATCATCGTCGAGGAGCTCGGCGTCGAGCGCGAGAAGCTGACAGGCGAGGCGAGCTTCATGGAAGACCTCGGCGCCGACAGCCTGGACACGGTGGAGCTCGTGATGGCGTTCGAGAAGGAGTTCGACATCGACATTCCGGACGAGGACGCGGAGAAGCTCCGGACCGTCGGCGACGCCATGAACTACCTCCACGAGAAGATCGGGAAGTAGCCTGGTGCATCGTGTCGTCGTGACCGGCCTCGGTCTGGTGACCCCGGTCGGGACGGATGTCGAATCCACCTGGGCCGCGCTGCTCGCCGGCACCCCCGGCGCGGCGCCGATCACCAAGTTCGATCCGGCCCGGCTGTCCGTCCGGTTCGCCTGCGAGGTCAAGGGCTTCGATCCGCTGCTGTACATCGACCGGAAGGAAGCGCGGCGGTACGATCTCTTCGCCCAGTTCGCGCTGGCGGCCGCCCACCAGGCCGTCACCCAGGCGGGGCTGGAGGGGCGCTTCCCGTCGCCCGAGCGCACCGGCGTCATCATCGGGAGCGGCATCGGCGGGATGCAGACGTACGAGGACAACTGCGCCGCCTATGTGCTGAAGGGGCCGGACCGGGTCTCCCCGTTCTTCGTGCCGATGTTCATCCCCGACATCGCCGCCGGCCTGGTGTCCATTCGCTACGGTCTCAAGGGGCCCAACTACGCCACCGTCTCGGCGTGCGCGTCCTCGGCCCACGCCATCGGCGACTCGTTTCACATGATCCGGAACGGCGTGGCCGACGCGATGGTGACGGGCGGCGCCGAAGCCGCGATCACCGGCCTGACGGTGGCCGCGTTCTCGAACATGAAAGCGCTCTCGAGCCGGAACGATTCCCCCGAGACGGCCAGCCGTCCGTTCGATCAGGACCGCGACGGCTTCGTCCTGGGCGACGGCGGCGCCATCGTCGTGCTGGAAAGCCTCGAGCACGCCGAGCGGCGCGGCGCGCGAATCCTCGGCGAGGCGCTCGGCTACGGACTGAGCGCCGACGCGTTTCACATCACCTCGCCCGCGGAGCACGGGGAAGGGGCCCAGCGGGCCATGCGGCTGTGCCTGGCGGACGGGAACATCGCTCCCGAAGCAGTGGGCTACATCAACGCTCACGGCACGTCGACGCAGCAGGGCGACGTGGCGGAGACCGAGGCGGTGAAGGCGGTCTTCGGCGAACAGGCGCGCAAGCTGATCTTCGGCTCCACCAAGTCGATGACCGGCCACCTGCTGGGCGGTGCGGGCGCGCTCGAATTCGCGGTGGCGCTCCTCGCGGCCCGCTGCGGTGTCGTCCCGCCGACCATCAACCAGTTCACCCCCGATCCCGAATGCGACCTCGATTCGGCGCCCAACCACAAGGTGGAGCGCGCCGTGGGTGTGGCCCTCTCCAACTCCTTCGGCTTCGGCGGCCACAACGTGACGCTGGCCGTGCGGAGCTGGGAGATGTAACCCCCCTCAGCCCTCGCCGGGCGCCGGCCGGAAATCCACCGCCAGGGTGAGCAGGAACGCGCCCATCCGGCGCGCCTCCTCCACGGTGAGGTCACGCGGCACCACGACCTGGGCCGAATGGTCGGGCCGCAATGGATATTCGAGCGAGAGTCCTGCTGCAACCGTGGCATATGCGGCGTCCCCACCCCCCGGCGGCAGGGCCGCCCGCGCCGGCGCCGCGGCCGGCGCCGCGGCGCGGACCCGGGTCTCCGGTTTCGGGAGTCGTCCCGCCGGTCTGAATGCATAACTCCCCGGGTCCTCTACCCAGCGCACGAACTCCTCGATCGCCCGGCCGACGCGCCGGCGGTACTCGCCCACCGATGCTGGCGACAGGCGGCCCGGGTTCCGGTTGAGGAATGCCCGGAAGGTGGTGTCCACCTCGATCCGCCGGACATCGCCCGCCTCCTCGGGACCAACGTCTTCCAGCACCTTGCTCGTGGCGACTCGCCACCCCTGCGCGGTTGCGGGGTGCACCAATCCCTTTTCCACCACGAATTCAATGAACCGCGCCAGGGCAGCGCGGGAGTAGTCGGGCTCGGGCCCCATGGCTGCTCCGGGGAGGGGTTGTCCCCAATCTATGCGTTTGAAATCTCCACACAAGCGTTTGTGGGAAATGTCGGACAACAAAACGCAGGGGAACTGAGGTGTGGACGAGTGTGGGTAAATCCAACGGACTCCACACGTGCACGATTTAGGGGGGTGTCCCGGGCCGAGCGGCCCCGGATGCCGTCAAACGGACACAAACGTAAGCGCATGCGTTTGGCATCGCCGGCGTCGGCGCCAAATGGCCGGCGATGCGCCTCCGTTGCTCCCCAACCCAACGCATTGTTGGGTCGCATCTCGCGCGAAGACGGACGCGCAAGACATCGGATGGCAGAGCCGCCCCGGTCTCCAGCCACCAACCGACGCCGGTACGCCAGCCGCATCACCCCGCAGCCGGCCCCGAACCTCGGCCGACCGATCCTTCGCTCGCCTCGTGTGCCTTCCATTCTTCCCGCCCTTCACCTTCCGCCTTCTTTCCCTCTTTCCACCTTTCCCTCTTTCCACCTTTCCGCCCTTCCGTCCTTCCGCCCGCTGGCCGCTGCCCCGGACACCAGACTAGATTTGCGCAGGCTTACCCTTGCTGCCCCAAGGAGATAGCATGCCCGAAGGGATCGAGGCCCTCCGCCTGCAGGATCCAGCGCTGCACCCCGTGGCCGAGAAGGTCCTCGACGACGTGAGACTGGACGCGGCCGACGGGCTGGCACTCTACGTCACCGACGACCTCCTGGGTCTCGGGCGACTGGCCGACTACGCCAACGCGCGCCGCAACGGCGACCGCGTGTTCTTCTCCGCCAATCAGCACATCAACCCGACGAACGTCTGCATCCTGCGGAACACCTGCACCTTCTGCTCGTTCGCCCGGATTCCGAAGGAGGACGGGGCGTACACCCGGTCGCTCGAGGAGGTATTCCACGAAGCCGAGCAGGCCCGCGGCACGCCCACCCGCGAGTTCCACATCGTGGGCGGGCTGCACCCGAAGCTCCGCCTGAGCTACTACACCGACATGCTGCGCGGGCTCAAGGAGCGGCACCCGCACGTGCACATCAAGGCGCTCACCGCGGTGGAGATCGCGCACCTCGCGCGCATCGAGCGCACCACCGACCGGGAGGTACTGATCGCGCTGAAGGCGGCCGGGCTCACCAGTCTGCCGGGCGGCGGTGCCGAGGTGTTCAGCACCGCGGTGCGCGCCACCATCGCCGAGCGCAAGCTCACGGGCGAGGAGTGGATCCGGGTCCACCGCACGGCGCACGAACTCGGCATCCCGACCAACTGCACGATGCTCTATGGTCATGTCGAGACCGCCGCCGATCGGATCGAGCATCTGGCCATGCTGCGTGCGCTGCAGGACGACACCGGCGGCTTCCTGACCTACATCCCGCTCGCGTATCATCCCGACCACAACGAGCTGGGCGAGGAGATCGGCCGGGTGGGCACCGCGACGACGGGGTACGAAGACCTGAAGAACATCGCCGTGGCCCGGCTGTTCCTGGACAACGTCCCGCACGTGAAGACCCACTGGCCGATGGTGACGCCGTTCCTCTCCCAGATCGCGCTCGGCTTCGGGTGCGACGACGTCGAGGGCACGGTGGTGTACGAGCGGGTGTACCACGAGGCCGGCGCGCATACCCAGATGCACATGCCCTACCTCGAGCTGGTGCGGCTCATCCGCGGCGCGGGCAAGCGGCCCGTCGAGCGCGACAGCCTGTACCGCGAGGTGCGGGAGGAGTTCGACGAGCCGCCGCCGGATCCGACGTTCCGCCGGGGCGCCGGGATGCCGGTGGTGCACGCCGCATGAGGCTCGGGCGCATTCCCTGGATCAACTGCCATCCGGTGTATGGCGCGATCGATCGCGGCCTGGTGCCCGTCCCGGCGGAGCTGGTGACCGGCACGGCGTCGGAGCTGAACGATCTGCTGGCCGCCGGCGAGCTGCAGGTGAGCGTCGTTTCGGCCGTGGAGTACGCGCGCAACGCGGCGGCGTACCACCTGCTGCCGGACCTGGCGATCACCTGCGACGGGCCGGTGCACAGCGTGGCGCTGTTCTCGCGCCGGCCGGTGGAGCAGCTCGACGGCTGCACGGTGCTGCGCACCGCGTCGTCGCGCACCTCGGTGCTGCTGCTCGATCTCCTGGCCCGTCACCGGTGGAAGGTGCGGCCGCGCTACGCGACCGCCCGGGCCGAGGCGGCCGATCTGGCCGCCCTCGCGGGGCTGCCGCACGAGGCGGTGCTCGTGATCGGGGACGCCGCGCTGCTGCTCGCGGCCCAGCGGCTCTATCCGGTGCGGATGGACCTCGGCGCCGAGTGGAAGGCCTGGACGGGCCTGCCGTTCGTGTTCGCCGTCTGGGCCGCCCGGCGGGACGCCGGTCCGGAGGCGGTCCAGGAGGTTCATGGCCGCCTGCTCGAGTCGCGGCGCTGGGGGCTCGCCCACCTCGACGAGCTCGCGGCCGACGCCGCACGGAGCACGGGCGTGCCGGAGGACGTTTGTCGGGGGTATCTCGGCGATCTGGACTACGCGCTCTCCTACCGACACCTGGCGGGGCTCACCGACTTCTTCCGGCGGCTCGCACAGGAGGGCCTGGTACCGGATGGATCGCTGTCGTTCATATCCGCGGCGTGAGCCTACATCACCAAAATCGGCTAACAGGTGGACATCATGAGTGTTGTAGATCGCACCTCGAGCGAATTCAGAGATCATCTGGAACTCTACCAACGCGCCCCACTCCTCGAGCTCGGCCAGCTCGCGGACGCCGAGCGCCGGCGCCGTCACCCGGACCCGGTCGTCACCTACATCATCGACCGGAACATCAACTACACCAACGTCTGCGTCGCCGACTGCCAATTCTGCGCGTTCTACCGGCGGCCCCGGGACGGCCAGGGCTACGTGCTCAGCTTCGAGCAGATCGGCGCCAAGATCGACGAGTGCAAGGAAATCGGCGGCGTCCAGATCCTCCTGCAGGGCGGCCACAACCCGTACATCCCGTTCGAGTGGTATCTCGACCTCATGCGCTACATCAAGCGCAACCACCCAATCCACATCCACGGCTTCTCCCCGTCCGAAGTCGTGTTCTTCAGCGAGCGCTTCCGGCTCTCCATCGCCGAGGTGGTGCGCGAGCTCCGGGAGGCCGGGCTCGACAGCATTCCCGGTGGCGGCGGCGAGATTCTGGTGGACCGCATCCGCGAGCGGGTCGCGAAGAAGAAGGCGCAGACCGAGGAGTGGCTCGCCGTGCAGGAAGAGGCGCACCGCCAGGGCATGACGACCTCGGTCACGATGATGTACGGGCTGGGCGAGACCGACGAGGACCGGGTCGAGCACCTGCTGCGCGTCCGGGAGCTGCAGCAGCGCACCGGCGGCTTCACCGCGTTCATCTGCTGGCCGCTCCAGCCGGAGGGGACGCCGGGGATGTCCCACTACCGGAAGACCGACGCGGTTACCTATCTCCGCACGCTCGCGCTCAGCCGCGTGGTGCTCGACAACGTGCCCAACCTGCAGTCGTCCTGGGTCACGATGGGGCACAAGGTAGGGCAGATCGCGCTCCGCTTCGGCGCCAACGACTATGGCAGCCTCATGATGGAGGAGAACGTCGTCTCCGCCGCGGGCACCACCTATCGTACCACCCTCGGAGAGATCGATCGCATCATCCGCGACGCGGGCTTCCGTCCGATGCGGCGGCGGCAGGACTACAGCGTGATCGAGGAGCCCGTCGCGGCGTGACCCGCGTCGGGATCGGCTACGACTCCCATCGCTTCATCGCGGGGCGCCCGCTCGTCCTCGGGGGAGTCGCCGTGCCGCACACCCATGGTCTCGTCGGGCACTCGGATGCCGACGCGGTGGCGCACGCGCTCACCGATGCGATCCTCGGCGCCGCCGGCGCCGGCAACATCGGCCAGCTCTTCCCCGACACCGACCCGCGGTGGAAGGACGCCGACTCCATGGAGCTGCTCGGGACGGCGCACGATCTCGTTCGCGAGCGTGGTCTCACCCTGGCCCAGGCGGACTGCGAGGTCATCACCGAAGCGCCCCGGCTCGGCCCCCACCTGATCGCGATGGGCGCGGCGCTCGCTTCCCGGCTTGGCGTCGAGCCCGGTACCATCAGTGTGAAGGCCAAGACGAACGAGGGAATGGGCTTCATCGGCCGCGGCGAGGGGCTCGCGGTCATCGCCGTCGCCGTGCTGGAGGCCCGCTGATCGAGACCCTGCTCGATTGGCTGTCGCAGCTGCCGCCCATCGCCGTGTACGCGGTGCTCGCCGTGCTCGCGGCGGTGGAGAACATCGTGCCGCCGGTCCCCTCCGACGCCGCCGTTGCCCTCGGCGCCTTCCTGTCGCACCGCGGGGTCACCACGCCGCCCATGGTATTTCTGGTCACCTGGGTGGCCAACCTGCTCGGTGCCGCGGGGGTCTACTTCGCGGCGCGGCGCTACGGCCGGCGGCTCTTCGCGTCGCCGACGGGACAGCGGCTGCTGGCGCCGCGCTCCCTGGCCGTCATCGAGCGGGCGTACCTCCGGTTCGGCACGGTCGGCATTTTCATCAGCCGATTCCTCCCGGGGATCCGCGCGGTGGTCCCGCCGTTCGCCGGGCTGGTGGGCCTGAGCGCGGTCCGCACCTTCGTTCCGATGGGGATCGCCTCGGCGCTCTGGTACGGCGGGATCACCATCATGGGCGCGGTGGTCGGCTCCGAGTGGAGCCGGATCGTGGCGCTGCTCGCGGGGGTGAACCGGACGCTGGCCGTCGCGGCGCTCGTCCTCGCCGCGGCGGGCGCGGTCTGGTACGTCCTCCGCGGCCGGCGCCGCCGTCGCGAGCGGGTATGGCATGCCACGCAGGACGCGCTCGATCCCGCCGCGCCGTCCTTCCTCGCGGGCACCGACATCGCGGAAGGCTCCGCCCGCCAGGCCGCCGCGCTGCTCGTCCTCGAGCTGGCCTACGCCGATCCGGCGCTGACGCCCGGGGAGCGTGGCCTCATTGCCGAGCACCTGCAGGCCCGCTGGGGATTTGGCCGGTCGGAGATACCGCCGGCGCCGCCGCCCGAGGCGGAGCGCCGGACGCTGTTCGCCCGCTACGCGCGTCGGCTGCGCCAGCGGGCCGGGCGTGCGCAGCGGCTGGCGCTGGTCGAGCGCATGTGGACCGTGGCGTTCGCCGACGGCACGATCGACGCGCACGAGGAGCGGCTCATGCACCTGGCGGCGGAACTGCTCGGGATTCGGCCGGCCGAGCTGGCTGATCTCCGCCGGCGGCTGCAGGCGCGGCGCGACGCATGACCGTCGCCGATCTGCGCGAGCGCGCCGCCCGCGATTTCGGGCTGGAGGGCTTCCGGGATTTTCTCGCCCTGGAGTCCGGCCACAGCGACAACACGGTCGAGGCCTACCTGCGCGACCTGCAGCGCCTCGCCGAGTTCGCGGCCGCCAGGGGGGTGCGCGACCCCGGCCAGGTGACTCGCCCCCTGCTGCGCGACTTCGTGTACCTCCTCAAGGATCTTGGCCTGAGCCCCGCCACCATCCGCCGCGGGGTCTCCGCGGTGCGGACGTACTACGGCTTTCTCGTGGGCGAGGGCCGAGTGCCGGCCGATCCCAGCGACCGTCTCGAGTCGCCCCGCCGCGGACGCACGCTGCCGGATACGCTCCGCGTCCAGGAGGTCGAGGCGTTGCTCGCGGCGCCTCACCTGGACGAGCCGTTGGCCTGGCGCGACCGCGCGCTGCTCGAGCTTGGCTACGGCGCCGGCCTCCGGGTATCGGAATTGTGCGGCCTCGGCACCACGGACCTGCTCCTCACCGAGAACCTGGTGCGCGTGTTCGGCAAGGGAGGAAAGGAGCGGCTCGTGCCGATCGGTCGCACCGTCATCGGCGCGGTGTCCGTGTATCTGCACCAGCTCCGCCCGGCGCTCGACCGGGGGACGAGCGCCGGGCGGGTGCTGCTCAACGCCCGCGGCCGGCCGCTCTCGCGTGTCGGGGCGTGGGGGATCGTGAAGCGTGCTGCCGCACGGGCCGGGATCGCGAAGCGGGTGACGCCCCACACGCTGCGCCACAGCTTCGCCACCCACCTGCTCGAGGGCGGCGCGGATCTGCGCGCCGTGCAGGAGATGTTGGGACATGCGGACCTCTCCACCACCCAGATCTACACCCACGTCGACCGCGAGTATCTCCGCTCGGTCCACAAGCAGTACCACCCGCGGGGCTGAGGCGATGGGTCGCCGTCTCGCCGGAGCGCTGGTCATCGGTCTGGTGGCCTGCGCGCGCTACGTGCCTCGGCCGGTGGATCCGGCGGCCCACCCGGCGGCCTACCAGGCGCGTCGGCTGAACGACGCGGCGCTGGCCGCGTGGGTGGGCCGCTTCACCGAGGCACCCGCGGGACCGCGGTGGACCGACCGGCAACTCGCGCTCGCCGCGCTCCGGTTCCGCTCGGAGCTGGCTCGTGCCCGGGCCGAGTGGCGCACCGCGCTCGCGGGCGAGCGGACGGCCGGTGCCCGCCCGGTCCCGGGCGCCGAGGCCGACGTGGAGCGGGCGGTGGCCGGAGGCGGCGGCGAGTCGCCGTGGGTCGTCTCGCTGGCGGGGCTCTTCACGGTCGAGTTCGGCGGCAAGCGCGGTGCCCGTATCCAGCGCGCGCGTGCCCGGACGGCGCTGGCGGAGGGGGAGCTCCGGCTCACCGCGTGGCGCATCGTGCAGCGCACCCGCGGCGCGGCGGCGGCGCTCGCCTTCGCCGAGGCCGAGACCGCGCAGGGACGGCGTGAGGTGGAGGCGCTGGTGGAGGTGCAGGCGCTGGCGCACGCCCGCTATGAGGAGGCCGCGGTCACCAGCGCGGAGCTCGCCCGCATCGCGGCCGAAGTACAGGGGGCCCGTGCGCAGGTGAGCGCTGCGGCGGGGACGGTGGTCGCCGCCCGTGCCGAGCTCGCCGGTGCGCTCGCGCTCCCCGCTCGAGTGCTCGACTCCGTCGCGGTGGTGGCCACCCCGAGCGCGGGGTGTACGCTCCTCGGGTCCGCCAGCGGCGACTCGATGGCCGCCCTGGCGCTCACCCGCCGGCCGGAGATCGCGCGTGCGCTCGCCGCGTACGCCGCCGCCGAAGCCGACGTGCGGCTCGAAGTGGCGCGCCAGCGTCCCGACCTGGAGCTGGGGCCGGGCTTCATCTTCGATCAGGGCGTCAAGCGCTGGATCCTGGGGCTCGCGCTGCCGGGTCTGCTCGGCTTCCGCAACCGCGCGCCGATTGCCGAAGCCGAAGCGGCCCGGACCGCGGCTGCCGCCCGCGTGGACGAAGCGCAGGACTCGCTCCTGGCCGAGGTGGACCTCGCGGCGGCGCGATGCCGCGGAGCGGGGCTGGAGCGCGCGGCGGCCGACTCGCAGGTGGCGGCGGCCGGGCGCGCGGCGGAGCTCGCCCGCGCGGCGTACGGGCGGGGGGAGACGACCCGCCTCGAGCCCGCCCTCGCGGAGCTCGCGCTGGTGCGGGCGGAGCGGGCGCGGCAGTCGGCCGAGGCGCGCCGGCTGGCCGCCGGCCAGGCGCTCGACGCCGCCGTCGGTGTGTGGACCGGCGCTCCCGATCAGCGTTGGCCCGATGTCCGGGAAGACGAAATCACGGAAGGAGCGCCAAGGTGAATGCTGCCGTGCGAGGCCTCGTGGCGATCGTCATCGCCCTGGGCGTGAGCATCGGTCTGGTCGTCCTCTACCGCAATCACACCTCGGTGCTCGCGCACGAGGCCGAGCGCGACGAGCCGGTCGTGGCCCCCAGCCGGGTGCAGGACCAGGAGGGCACCGCCGTGGTGGTGTTCGACTCGGCGGAGCGCCGTCGCGTGGCGCTGGCGCTGGCGCCCCTCGGTCCCGCATCGCGGGCGCCGGAGGACCGCCTGCCCGGCGAGGTCATCGCCGAGAGCGGGCGCACCGCGCAGTTGCGCGCTCCCGTCGCCGGGCGGCTCACCGTGCCGGAGGGTGCCCAGTGGCCGGCGCTCGGCGGGCGCGTGGCCGCCGGCGTCGAGCTCGCGCGGGTATCCGACGCCCGGCCCCTCGCGCTGCCGATCGGAGGTGTCGTTACCCATGTCGGCGCGCAGCCGGGGGCGCTGGTGGAAGCCGGCCAGTCGCTGCTCGAAGTGGCCGACTACAGCCGGCCCCTGGTGCGCGTCGCCTGGCCCGAGCGGGCGGGTGGCACCCCGCCCGCCCGGCTGAGGCTGGCTCCGGACGGCGAGGGCGCTCGCGTCGCCGCGAAGCTCGTGGGGCCGGGACCCGAGGCCGACCCGGTGACCCGGCGGCCGGTCTATCTCTACCGGGCCGCGCGAGCGTGGCCGGGTGCCACGCCGGGCACGCCGGTCATCGTCCTGGTTCCGCGCGCCGGGCGCGCGGCGGCGGGCGTGCTGGTCCCCGATTCCGCCGTGGTGCAGTGGGAGGGCCTGGCCTGGGCATACGTGCGGCGCGCGCCGGGCCGGTACCAGCGGGTGCGCGTGTCGACCGACCACCCGGCACCCGGCGGCTGGATCACCGGCGCACCGTTCGATGCCGGCGACACGGTCGTGGTGCGCGGAGCGCAGGAGCTGCTGTCCGAGGAGTTCCGGGCGCGCGTCACCGTCGGCGACGAGGCGGGTGAGTGAAGCGGCCGGCGGCGGCGTGCTGACGGCGCTGGTCCGCCAGTCGATCCGCCATCGCGGTGTCGTCGTCGGGCTGGCGCTGGCGCTGGTCGTCTACGGCGCCGGGGTCGTCGCCGACTCGCGGCTCGACGTGTTCCCCGAGTTCGCGCCGCCGCAGGTATCGATCCAGACCGAGGCGCCCGGGTTTTCGCCGGAGCAGGTGGAGGTCCTCGTCACCAAGCCGATCGAAGACGCGATCAACGGCGTCGAAGGGATCGCCACGGTCCGCTCCCAATCCATCCAGGGCCTCTCCGTCATCACCGCGGTGCTGGTCGAGAACGAGAATATCTACCGCGCGCGCCAGTCGCTCGCCGAGCGGCTGGGAGAGGTCGCCGGCCGCCTGCCGGCGACGGTTGCGCCGCCGGTGCTGACGCCGCTCACCTCATCCTCGAGCACGGTGCTCGTCATCGGCGTGACCTCCACCAGCCGCACGCTCATGGAGCAGCGCACCTTCGTGGACTGGGTGATGCGGCCCCGGCTCCTCGCCACGCCCGGCGTCTCCAAGGTGGCGGTCTTCGGCGGCGAGGTGCGCCAGCTGCAGATCCAGCTCGACCCGGAGCGGCTGCGGCTCCACGCGATCGGCGTGGCCGAAGTGGCCGAGGCCGCCGCGCAGGCCACCGGCGTGCGCGGGGCGGGTGTCATCGACGGTCCCAATCAGCGGATCACCGTGCGCGCCGAGGGGCAGGCGGTGACGCCCGCCGCGCTCGGCGGGACCGTCGTACGCGAGCGCGGCGGCTCGGTCCTCCGGCTCGCGGACCTCGGGCGCGTGGTCGAGGCGCCCGAGCCCCGCTTCGGCGAAGGAGGCGTGGACGGCCGGCGCGGCCTCGTCATCGTCGTCTCGGCGCAGCTCGGCGCCAATACCAAGGTCGTGGCCCAGCGGGCCGAGGCCGCGCTGGCGCGGCTCGAGCCGGCCATGCGGTCCCGGGGCCTGACGCTTCGCTCCGACATCTTCCGTCCGTCCGAGTTCATCGATCTGGCCCTCCGCAACATCACCACCTCGCTCCTGCTGGGCGCCGTGCTGGTGGCGGTCGTGCTGCTCGTCTTCCTCTCGGACGTCGGGGCGGCGGCCATCTCGCTCACCGCCATTCCGCTCTCGCTGCTGACGGCACTCATCGTCCTGGACAAGCTCGGCTTCGGTCTCAACACGCTCACGCTCGGCGGGCTCGCCATCGCGCTGGGCGAAGTGGTGGACGACGCCATCATCGACGTGGAGAACATCGCCCGCCGGCTGCGCGAGAACGCGCGGGTGGCCGCGCCGCGCCGCACGGCCGCCGTGGTGCTGGACGCATCGCTCGAGGTCCGGAGCAGCGTCGTGTACGCCACGTTCGTGGTCGCCCTGGTGTTCATCCCGGTCCTCACGCTCACCGGCGTGCAGGGCGCGCTGTTCCGGCCGCTCGGGCTCGCGTACATCCTGGCGATCCTGGCCTCGCTGGTCGTGGCGCTCACGGTCACGCCGGCGCTGACCCTGCTGCTCCTCGGACGGCGCGGCCATCACGCCCACGAGTCGCCGGCGCTCGCATGGCTCAAGGCCCGCTACGCCCGCGTGCTCGACTGGCTGGCCGACCGGCCGGCCGCGGTCGGCGCCGCCGCGGCGGGGCTGTGCCTGGCCGCGGCCGCGACGCTGCCGTTCTTCGGCGCCACCTTCCTCCCCGAGTTCCGCGAGGGGCACTACCTCATCCACATGTCCGCCGTGCCCGGCACCTCGCTGGACGAGTCGTTTCGCCTGGGTGCGCAGGTGACCGCGGCGCTCCGGCGCGACCCGCGCGTTCGTACCGTGGCGCAGCGGATCGGCCGGGCGGAGCTCTCGGAGGACACCTGGGGCACGCATTACACGGAGTTCGAGGTCGATCTGGTGCCGCTCACCGGCGAAGATGCCGAGACGATGCAGGACGACCTGCGGCGGATCCTGGCCGGGTTTCCGGGCGTCAACTTCGCGATCCGCGGCTTCCTCGCCGAGCGGATCGAGGAAACCCTCACGGGCTCGACCGCCGAGCTGGTGATCCGGGTCTTCGGCGACGACCTCGACAGCCTCGATGTCGCGGCCCGGCGGGTGGCGGAGATGGTCGGTCGGACCCCCGGCACGACGGACGTCCAGTACGATCCGCCGCCGGTCGCGCCGGAGGTCATGGTGCGGCTCCGGCCCGAAGCAGTGCCCGCGCACGGCCTCCGGCCCGGCGAGGTGCTGGCCACCCTCGAGACGGCCACCCGCGGCGCGCGCGTCGCCCAGGTATTCGAGGGGAACCGCGCCACGGACGTGGTGGTGACGCTGCTGCCCGGGCATCGCGACCGGCCGGAGGATCTCCGTACGCTCCCGGTCACTGCCGCCAGCGGGCGGCAGGTGGAGCTGGGCCAGGTGGCCGACGTGGCCCGGACGACGGGCCGCTTCATGATCGCCCACGTTGGCGCGCGGCGGGTGCAGACCGTGACGGCGAACGTGCGCGGCGCCGATGTCGAAGGGGTGACCCGCAGGATCGAGGCACAGCTCGGCCCGACCGCGGACCTGCCGGCCGGCGTCTACGCGGAGGTGGGCGGCAGCGGCACGGCGCAACGGGCGGCCCGCCGCGAGCTGTTCCGCAACAGCCTGCTCGCCGGGGCGGGGATCGTGATGCTCCTGTGGGTCGCGTTCGGCGAGTCGAGCCGGCTGCTGCTCGTGCTCGCCAACCTGCCGTTCGCGCTGGTGGGTGGCGTGCTGGCCGTGTTCGCGACCGGCGGACTCATGAGCCTGGGTTCGCTCGTGGGCTTCGTCACGCTCTTCGGCATCGCGACGCGGAACGCCGTGATGCTCATCTCCCATTACGATCACCTGGTGAGCGTCGAGGGCGACCCCTGGGGACGGGACACCGCGCGGCGCGGCGCGCTCGAGCGCCTCGGGCCCATCCTCATGACCGCGCTCGTCACGGCATTGGGCCTGCTGCCGCTCGCCCTCGGGAGCGGGGACCCGGGCCGCGAGATCGAGGGCCCCATGGCCATCGTGATCCTCGGCGGCCTGGTCAGCTCCACCGCGCTCAGCCTGTTCGTCCTGCCCACTCTCGCGCTCCGCTTCGGCCGGTTCGCCTCCTCACCCGCCTCGGCCGGGTAGTCGCGACCTGGTCGGCTCCGGCTTGCCGCTGAACCGGTTCCGTCATCCCGAGCGAACGCGAGCGAGTCCAGCGGCTTCCGCCTCAGCTCGCGATGCCCGCGCCCGCCGGATCCGTCTGCTCGAACACCCTCCCGAGCCAGCGCAGCATCACCGCCGCTTCCATCGCCACCGCCGCCTGCAGCACGATCACCCCCGGCACCGCGGCCCACCAGCCGAACGCCGGCGCGAGCGCACTGAAAACGCCGGCCGCGAGGGCCGCGGGCACCGCGAGCGCCGCCCCGAGCACCGCCAGGTAGGCCACGATCATCAGCATGTTCTGGCCGAGCGCCTCGACCCCGCTCGGCCGGCCCGTGCCGAGATGCACCCATGCGGGAAACAGCAGCGCGGTCCCGTTCTGGATCAGCATGCCCAGGTAGTTGACCGCCGGCAGGCAGGCGGCCGCGGCGAGCAGCACGGCCGACCGGGTCTCGAGGTCCGGCTCCATGCCGGCGTTGCCCAGGAACGCGAGATACGCGACGAGCATGAGTCCGAGCTGCAGCGCCGTCACCACGAGCGTGGAGGCGGCCGCCTCCGCGGCCACGACCGAGCGGCCGCGCAGCGGGTAGCTGCGGAGCAGGTCGAGCTTGAGCAGGTCGTTCCGGAGGTCGTTCCGGATCCACTGCGGGCCGATGACGATGCTGAGCCCCGCCCAGGTGGCCGTGAACCAGCCCGCGACCTCCGCGATCCTGCCGGCCGGATCGAACGAGAGCACCCCCGCCACCACCGCCGCCCCGGCGAACGCCACGACGGCGTTCCTCGTCCGCCGCATGCGGGCGACCGCCAGCAGGTTCTTCCACAGGATGGCCCCGCCGCTCCAGCCGAGCGGCGCCAGCCGCAGGAAGCGGGGCAGGCGGCGGTGCACCAGGCGCGGAGTCTCCGCTGCGCCGCGGCCCGCCCGCTGGCGCGCCCGGCGGAGCGACGCCTCGGCGGCGGCCTCCTCGAATGCCGTATCCGCGCGGATGACCCACACATAGTGCAGCACGAGCAGCAGCACGGCGGGTCCCATCGCCTGCGTCCACTCCCCGAAGGAGCGCGCCGCCAGCGGCCGGATCATCGCGCGGAAGGGCGCGAGCAGAATGCGGGGCAGCGGCGCCGCGGCCACTTCGGCCATCGCGTCGAGAAAGGTCGTGACGCCGCCCGCCCAGCCGGCCGCGAGGGTGGGCAGCGCGTCCCGCAGCCCCCACGTGATGCCGATCAGCGCCGCCCCGAGCAGCACCAGGGAAACCACTCGATGCCGCAGGCCGATGCGGCCGTGCTCGAGCAGGCTGGTCCGCACGAACGACGCGCCGAGCCGGTGGAACGAGATCGTCGTCAGCAGCACCCAGATCGAGACCGCTCGCAGCCAGGGCGACGTCCCGAAGCGCTCGTGCGCCAGGATCAGCGTCCAGAGCAGGGAGTTGAAGAGAATGAGGAGCTGGTTGCGCAGCAGCTTGTACTGCACCAGCCCGCGGCGGGTGACCGGGCCGGAGAAGAGGAAGGTCACCTCGGCCGGCGAGAAGGCCAGCACGCGCCGCTCGACGCCGAAGATCCATCCCCAGAGCACGGCACCGACCACGCCGAGCGAGCCGAGCAACTCGATCCACCGGGCGCCGACCGCGGGCGACCCCCGCGGCCGCTGCTCCACCGCCACCACGTAGAGGTACCCGATACCCAGCGCGAGCGCCGCCAGGTAGCGCGGACTCCGAAGCTGGCGAAGCTGGCGGGCGACCCGGTTGGCGCCCGAGCGCCACGCCAGGTAGGCGAAGACGCGGATCACTCCCGCGGCTCGCCGTCGGGACCGATCAGCGCCAGAAACACGTCCTCGAGCCGGCGCCCCGCCAGCGCCGGCCGGCTCGCCACGATCTCGGCGATGGTCCCGAACGCGACCGCGCGCCCGCCGCTCATGACCAGCACTCGGGTGCAGATCTCCTCGACCAGGTGGAGCAGGTGGGAGCTGAGGATGACCGCCGCGCCGGCCTCCGCGCGCCGGACGATCGTCGCCTTCATGCGCCTGATCCCGACCGGGTCGAGCCCGGTCAGCGGCTCGTCGAGCAGGAGCGCCCGGGGATGGTGCAGCAGGCCGCACGCGATGGCCAGCTTCTGCTTCATGCCGCGCGACAGCTCCCCGGGCAGGGCCGACCGCTTGGTAGCGAGCTCCAACTCCTCGAGCAGCCCGGGGATCCGCGCCTTCACGTCGGCCACCTGATACAGCCTGCCGACGAACCGCAGGTGCTCCTCCACGGTGAGATAGTCGAACAGGTGGGGCTCGTCCGGGATGAACGCGAGCAGCGACTTGGCGGCCACGGCCTCCTTCGCGAGGTCGTGCTCGCCGATGGAGATCCGGCCCCGGGTCGGGATGATGATTCCGGCGATGCTCCGGATGGTGGTCGTCTTCCCGGCGCCGTTCGGGCCGACCAGACCGAGCACTTCGCCCGGCTCGACCCGGAACGACAGGCCCCGGACCGCTGGAAAGTCGCCGTAGAGCTTCTCCAGCCCTTCGACCTCGATCACCGCCGCCTCCCAGCCCGGCACTGTCGGATGGGCCCGGACCGGTGAAACTTTCGACTGTCGCGAAGCGTCTCTCGTTGGAACATAGTCCCCTGTCGGGTGCGGAACCCTGCGTGCGGTCCTGGAGGCCGACCCCCATGCGAAGCTACTGGATGCGAATTTTGCTCGGCGCCGCCGCCATCTTCGCGATCGGCATGGTCGGCATCACCCTGGTTCGGCGCGGAGTCGGGAAGGTACACGAGGTCGTGGCCGGGTCGGGCCCGCTCACCATCCCGCTGCCGTTCGTCCCCTTCCAGCTCGAGGGCAACAAGCTCGGCGAAGTCGAGCGCCTGGTGGTCAATCGGGACGCCCCCAAGAAGGTGTCCTCGGTGGAGCTCCAGGTGAAGCTCGACGACTCGCTCGTGGCCCAGGGACTCGCCGGCTGCCGGCTCGCGGCCAACATCGAGGGCGACTCGAGCCGGCCGGAGAATTTCGATATCCATGTCAATCGCGGGAGCACCCGGGCGTTTTTCTACTGCGCGGGGGAGGACACGTCGCTGGTCGAGTTCGGAACCGTCACGATGAACCCCGGCGGGGTCACGGTCCCGCTCCTGATCCCGGAAGCCGTCGCGGAGCAACTCGAGAGCGGGGCGTGGGACCACGGCAGCGCCGCCGACTCCGCCGACGTGCTGGCGGCCCAGGCCGAATCGCTGGCCGACAAGGCGCAGCAGGTCGCCGACTCGGCAATAAAACATGGAGCCCAGGTCGAGGCATTGAGCGCGCGGGGCAGGCACCTGGGCGACTCGCTCCGCGACGTCGGGCGCCGTCGGACGGACTCGCTGCTCCGCGAGATGGCGGACTCGGAGTCCGCCCGCTAGCTTCGGGGCCCATGCTCCTCGTCCTCGACAACTACGACAGCTTCACCTACAACCTCGTCCAGTACGCGGGTGAGCTCGGCGCCGCTCCGGTGGTGCACCGGAACGATGCCCTGAGCGTCGGGGCCGCGCTCGCGCTCGAGCCCGACGGGATCATCATCTCGCCCGGTCCCCGGACCCCGGGCGAGGCGGGCATCAGCGTCGCGCTGGTCCGCGCGGCCGCCAGGGCGCGGATCCCGCTCCTGGGGGTGTGCCTGGGCCACCAGGCCATCGGCGAGGCGTTCGGCGGCCGGGTGGTGCGGGCCGAAAGGCTCATGCACGGGAAAACCACCATGGTGGCGCACACGGGCGACGCGCTGTTCCAGGACCTGCCCTCGCCGTTTGAAGTGATGCGGTACCACTCGCTGGTCATCGCGCCGGAAGGCCTTCCCGCGGAGCTCGAGGTGACGGCCTGGTCGGACGACCGCGCCGCGGGCAGCGAGATCATGGCGCTGCGCCACCGGGCGCTCCCGGTCTACGGCGTGCAGTTCCACCCCGAATCGGTCGGCACCGGCCTGGGGAAACGGGTCCTGGCCAACTTCCTGGCGCAGGTTGTAAGCCTCTCGCATCACTACGCATAGCCGCTCGTTGGGTGGCGGCCGTGCCCTCGGCATGACTTTTGACTCGACCCCGGCGCGCTATTACTTTCCGTGATGCGCGTCCTGGGTGTCATTCCGGCTCGTCTAGGCTCTACCCGTCTCCCCAACAAACCGCTCCAGCTGCTGGCCGGTGAGCCGCTCATCACCCGGGTGATTCAGCGTGTCGTGGAGCATGGCGTGCTGCAGGAGCTGGTCGTTGCCACCGACTCCTCGATGATCGCTCAGGTGGTCGAGCGGGCAGGGGTCCGGGCCGTGCTGACGGCCGACGGACATCTCTCCGGGACCGAGCGGGTGGCCGAGGCCGCCGGGCGCGCCGAATTCGCCGGGTTCGACGTGGTGGCCAACGTGCAGGGCGACGAGCCGTTCCTGCCACGCGAGGCGCTGGCGGGTGCGCTCGACCGGATCGCCGGCGGCGACGACATCGGGACGGCTGCCGCGCCGCTGTCACTCGAGCACGTGGCCGATCCGGCCCGGGTCAAGGTGGTGACCGATGCCCGGGGCCGGGCGCTGTATTTTTCGCGGGCGGTGATCCCGCACCGGCGCGAGCCGACCGACCCCGCGGGCGGGCTCTACTGGCAGCATGTGGGACTGTATCTGTACACCCGTGCGGCGCTCGAGCGCTGGATCGCCAACCCGCCCAGCCCGGCCGAACGGGCCGAGCGGCTGGAGCAGCTCCGGGCCCTGCACTGCGGACTCACGATCGGCGTGGCACCGCTGGGCGAGCCCGCGCCGCCCGGCGTGGACACGCCGGAGGATCTTCGACGGGCGGAAGCCCACTGGCACGCACTACAGGGGTAAGCCACATGACTTCGTCACCTAGCGCGACCAAGTACATTTTTGTGACCGGCGGCGTCGTCTCCTCCCTCGGGAAAGGCATCGCCGCTGCGTCGCTTGGGCGCCTGCTCGTCGAGCGCGGCCTCAGCGTGACGATGCAGAAGTTCGATCCGTACATCAACGTGGACCCGGGCACGATGTCGCCGTTCCAGCACGGCGAGGTCTTCGTGACCGACGACGGCGCGGAGACCGACCTCGACCTCGGCCACTACGAGCGGTTCATCGACCGCTCGCTCTCGCAGCAGAACAACGTGACCACCGGGCGCATCTATCAGGCGGTCATCAACAAGGAGCGGCGCGGCGAATATCTCGGCTCCACCGTGCAGGTCATCCCCCACATCACCGACGAGATCAAGAACGCCATCCGGCGGACGGCGCCGGGCCACGACATCGTCATCACCGAGATCGGCGGCACGGTGGGCGACATCGAGTCGCTCCCGTTCCTCGAGGCCATCCGGCAGTTCCGCCAGGAGGTGGGCCGCGACAACGCGCTCTTCATCCACCTGACGCTGGTGCCCTACATCGCGGCGGCGGGCGAGCTCAAGACCAAGCCGACCCAGCACTCGGTGCGGGACCTGATGCAGATCGGGATCCAGCCCGACATCCTGATCTGCCGGAGCGAGCAGCCCATTTCGGCCGATATCAAGCGGAAGATCGCGCTGTTCTGCAACGTGGACTTCGGCTGCGTCATCGAAAGCCCCGACGTCCGCTCCATCTACGAGATCCCGCTCCGGTTCTTCGAGCAGGGCCTCGACCGCGAAGTGTGCCAGCGGCTCCGGCTGGAGACGAAGGAGCCCGACCTTGGCGGCTGGAAGGCCATGACCGACCGGATCCTCCAGCCGGCCCACCGCGTGCGGATCGCCGTGGTGGGGAAGTACACCGCGCTGCACGACGCCTACAAGTCGGTCAGCGAGGCGCTCATCCACGGCGGCATCCCGCACGATACGAAGGTCGAGGTCGAATGGGTGCCCAGCGACCGGTTCACCGACCAGGCGGCGTCGGGCCGACTCCTCTCGGGGGTGGACGGCCTGCTCATTCCGGGCGGATTCGGCGAGCGCGGGGTGGAGGGGATGATCGAGGCGATCCGCTGGGCCCGGGAAAACGAGCTGCCGTTCTTCGGCATCTGCCTCGGCCTCCAGGTCGCGATCATCGAGTTCGCGCGGAACGTCTGCGGGCTCCCCGACACCAACAGCACCGAGTTCGCGCCGGACTGCGCGTCGCCCGTCATCGCCCTCATGCAGTCGCAGCGCGACGTGAGCACCATGGGCGGGACCATGCGGCTGGGCGCCTACACCGCGCGGCTCCGGCCGGGCTCGCGCGTGGCGCACGCCTACGGGACCGGCGAGATCAGCGAGCGCCACCGTCACCGGTGGGAGGTGAGCAACGCCTACCGCGACGTGCTGGCCGAGTACGGCCTGCGGCTCTCCGGCCAGTCGCCCGACGGCGGACTGGTGGAGACGATCGAGCTGCCGGATCACGCCTGGTTCATCGGCTGCCAGTTCCACCCGGAGCTCAAGTCGCGGCCCACACGCCCGCACCCGCTCTTCGCCGGGTTCGTCGGCGCGGCGCTGCGGCGGCGCGAGGGTGCCGCGCCGGCCGCCACGCCGAAGGAACTCGCCGAGATCGGCCGCTGATGGCCTGGTCGTTCGGACGGGCACCGTTCGTGATCGCCGGCCCGTGCGTGATCGAGCCCGGCGACGTGCTTCCGCGGGTCGCGGAGATGCTCGCGCGGATCGGGGCGGCGCGGCGCATCCCGATCTGCTTCAAGGCCAGCTTCGACAAGGCCAATCGCGCCCGCCTCGACGCCGCGCGCGGACCTGGGCTCGAGGAGGGATTGCGGGTACTCGAGCGGGTCCGCGCGGTCAGCGGCCTGCCGGTCCTGACCGACATCCACGAGGCGGGGCAGGCCGCGCCCGCCGCCGCGGTGGCCGATGCGCTGCAGATCCCGGCGTTCCTCTGCCGTCAGACCGACCTGCTCACGGCCGCCGGGGCCACCGGGCGTCCGGTGAACGTGAAGAAGGGGCAGTGGATGCAGCCCGAGGCAATGGCGGGCGCGATCGAGAAGGTGCGGGCCGCGGGGGGAAACGAGGTGGCGGTGACCGAACGCGGTACCTTCTTCGGCTACGGCGATCTGGTGGTGGATATCCGGAGCTTCGCCCGCCTGCGGGCGGCAACCGGCGCGGCCGTCGTCTTCGACGCCAGCCATGCCGTGCAGCAGCCCGGCCAGGGAGCCGGCGGGGCCAGCGGCGGTGCCCGGGAGCACATCCCCGCGCTGCTCGCGGCGGCGGCCGTGGCCGGAGCCGACGGGTTCTTCCTCGAGACGCACCCCGATCCGCCGCACGCCCTGAGCGACGCCGCCACGCAGTGGCCGCTCGACCGGCTCGACGCGCTGCTCGGCCGGACCCTCGATCTCTGGGCCCGCGCGCATGATTGATCCGGCGCTCGCCAGGCGCATCCGCATCCTCGGGCTCGACGTGGACGGCGTACTGACCGACAACGGGATCTTCGTCGGCCCCGTGAACGGCCGGCCGGTCGAGCTCAAGCGCTTCGACATCCAGGACGGGCTCGGGCACGTGCTCATGCGGAGCGCGGGACTGCCGGTGGTCTGGGTCAGCGGACGACATTCGGAGGCGACCACGCTGCGGGCGCGGGAGCTCGAGGTCGAGGAGCTGCTCCAGGTGGCCGGCCCCGGGAAGCTCGAGGCCATGGGCGCGCTGCTCGAGCGCCGGGGCATCCGCTGGGAGGAGACCGCGTTCGTCGGCGACGATCTGGCGGATCTGCGGGTGCTCCGCCGCGTCGGCCTGCCGATCGCGGTCGCCAACGCGGTGGCAGAGGTGAAGGCGGTGGCGAGCTTCGTGACCCGCGCGCCGGGCGGCCACGGGGCGGTGCGCGAGGCCATCGAGGCGCTGCTCCGGGCGCGCGGTGTCTGGCCGGAGATGCTCGAACGGTACTTCTCGGAGCCGGCGGCCCGTGCCGTTTGAGAACCCGGCCCTGGTCGCGCTCGGACGCGGCGTGCTCGAGCAGGAGGCCGCCGCCCTGGCCGCCGCGGCGGAGCGGCTGGACGACCGGTTCGCGCGGGCCGTGCGGCTGCTCGCCGACGCCACCGGCCGAGTCATCGTGTCCGGCCTCGGCAAGTCGGGTCTCATTGCCCGGAAGGTGGCGGCCACGCTGACCTCGACCGGCACGCCGGCGGGCTACGTCCATCCCGTGGATTCGCTCCACGGCGATCTCGGGCTGGTCCGGCCGAGCGACGCGGCCATCGTGCTGAGCAAGAGCGGCGAGTCGGAGGACCTGTTCGGGCTCGTGGGATCGCTGCAGCGGGCGAGTGTGCCGATCGTCGCGATCACCGGTGCCGCGCACTCGACGCTTGCCCGGGTCGCCACCGTCGCGCTCGATGGTACGGTCGCGGACGAGGCCTGCCCCCACGGACTGGCCCCGACGACCAGCACCACCGTCGCGCTCGCGCTCGGCGACGCGCTGGCCATCGCGCTGCTCGAGGTGAAGGGCTTCCGCCGCCAGGACTTCGCCGCCCTCCACCCGGGGGGCTCGCTCGGCCGGAAGCTGCTCCTCCGGGTGCGGGACGTCATGGTCCGCCCCGCGCACCTGCTCGCGCCCGGGGCCACGATGCGGGACGCGGTGGTGAGCCTGGCCCACGACCGCGGGCTGGCCATGGTGGTGGAGCACGGCCACCTGCTCGGCGTGCTCACGCCGGGCGATCTGACCCGTCTGGCCGAGCGCGATCCCGGGTTTCTCGGCTGCCCGGTCGCGGAGGTGATGACCCGCGCCCCGCGGACCGCCGGGTCGGAGGAGCTCGCCGCCGCCGCCGTCGGCACGATGGAACGCCACGGTGTCGTCGCCCTGCCCGTGGTGGACGACGGCGGTGCCGTGGTGGGTGCGGTGCATCTGCACGACTTGATGCGGGCGGGGGCGGTGTGAGCGGACGGACATGTCTCTCCGTCCTGGCCGTCCTCGGCGTCCTCTCCGCGTGCGAAGAGAGCGGCGCCAAGCCGACCACCACCGTCCAGGCGCCCGACAGCGCGGACCAGGTGCTCGAGGGGTTTTCGCACTATGTGACCCGGGACGGCATCCGGCGCAGCCGGGTGGAGGCGGACACCGCGTTCTTTTACGAGGCCACCCAGGTCACCGATCTGCGGAAGATCCGGGTCGTCTTCTTCGACGCCCGTGGCGAGGAGGGGTCCACCCTCACGGCGCGGACCGGTACCTACCGCTGGCAGGACGGGTCGATGCAGGCCGAGGGCTCGGTGGTGGTGGTGGCGCCCGACGGGCGCACGCTCCGCACCGAGAGCCTCAGGTACGACAACCCGACGAACACGATCTCGACCAACACGCATTTCACCTTCGACCGGGGGACGGAGCATCTGGAAGGAAACAGCTTCAAGTCAGACCCGGATTTCAAGAACGTCGTGACCGACCGCCCGCGCGGCGTCGCCGGCGACGGGCTGCTGCTGCCCGGGCAGGAGCAGCAGTGATGCGCGGCGTGCCGCTGATGCTGATCCTCGCGGCGATGACGCTCGCCGCCGGCGCGGCCGCCCAGCAGCCCGCCAGGCCCCGGCCCGCTCCCCGGCCCGCTTCCCCCACGTCCGAGCGGTGCGTGTTCCAGATCGACAACGTGGATCGCAAGGGGGCCGTCAACGAGACGCCGAGCGGCACGAACTACTTCGCCGGCGGCAACGTCCGGCTCAGCTGCCGGGGCACCCGGATCTCCATGCAGAGCGACAGCGTCGCCGCGTACGGCGGCAGCGTGGTGCAATTCATCGGGCACGTGAAGTACCGGGATTCCACGCTGACGATGGACGCCAACCGCGGCACGTACTACAAGAACGGCGAGCGCTGGGCCGCCCGCGGGAACGTGGACACCAAGAATCTCGAGACCGGCTCCACCCTGACCGGCCCGTCGCTCGACTACTACCGCGTGGTTCCGGGCGTGCGCGACACGCTCGAGATGTACGCCGTGGGCCGGCCGAAGATCCGCTACGTCGAGTCCGACAGCGGCGCCGCCGGCCGCCGGCCGGAGCCGTATCTCATCGTGGCCGACCGTGTGCGGTTCAAGGGCAACGACCGGCTCTTCGCGGGCGGCAAGGTCACGATCGACCGCAGCGACTTTGCCGCCCGCGCGGACTCGATGCGGCTCGACACGGGCGCGGGGAGCGACGGGACGCTCATCGGCGGGGAGCCGATCCTCCGCGGCCTCGGCGCCGACAGCTTCCGGTTGAGTGGCAACCGCATCGACCTCAAGCTCGAGCAGCGTGAGCTGAACCGGGTGGTGGCCAAGGGCGCGGGGCACGCGGTGAACCGCGACTGGGATCTCGTGGCCGACACCATCGCGCTCGACCTCGAGGCCCGGAAGCTCGAGCGCACCATGGCCTGGGGCACGCGGACGCGTCCATACGCGGTCTCGCCGAGCTACGCCATGCGGGCCGACTCGCTGGTGCTCGAGTCGCCCGGGCAGCTGCTCAAGGAAGTCCGCGGGTACGGCAAGGCCTGGCTCGGCGGGACGGTGGACTCGGTGACGAAAGACCGCGACTGGATGCGGGGCGACACCGTGGTCGCGACCTTCGCGAAGGCCGACTCGGCCGGCCACGACCGCGCGGTGCTGAGTCGCATCGTGGCCCGGGCCGACGCGCAGTCCTACCACCTCGAGCCCAATGCCAAGGCGCCCAGGCGGCCGTCCGTCAACTATGCCCGCGGCAATGTCATCGTGGTCACCATGAGCCCGGAGCCCGACGGCGGCGTGGAGCGGGTGGACATCCGCGGCAAGGTCGAAGGCATCCAGCTCGAGGCGAGCGCCGATACCGCGACGCCGCCCCCCGACTCGACCCGCCGCGGGAAGGGAGGCGAGTGACCGCTCCCGAGTGGATCTCCGCGCTCGGCGACCGGGACCCCTCGGTCGCCATCGGGCTCGCGGCGATCACCAAGGCGGCGGGCCCGGCCGACACCGCTCCGTTCGACGAGCTGGTGTTGACCTATCGCGAGGCGCACCTCGCCTGCTACCGCGGCGTCGGCGATGGTCAGGAGCAGGAGATCACCGGCGACGAGACCCGCGAGCACCTCGACCGGTCGGTGCTCCCGCGACTCGCGACCGAAGGGTGGATCCTCGACACCTCCGCGACCGGATGGGACCCGGTCCAGCCGCGGGTGGCCTGGTGGGGTGAAGGCGCGGCGGACCGGCAGGCGATCTACGACGCCCTGCTCGGCGCGGCGCGCCGTGCGGCACAGCGGGCCCGTCCGCCCAAGCCGTCGCGCGCGCCGAGCAGCGTGCTCGAAGGCCTCGACCTCGTCAAGAGCTTCAAGGGGCGGCGGGTGGTGAACGACGTGAGCGTCCGCGTCGCCCAGGGCGAGATCGTCGGGCTCCTCGGCCCGAACGGCGCGGGAAAGACCACGACCTTCTACCTTATAACGGGGCTGATCCGCCCGGATGCCGGACGGGTCAGGCTCGACGGCCTCGACCTGACGCGCGCGCCGATGTACGAGCGCGCACGCGCCGGGATCGGCTACCTGGCGCAGGAGCCGTCCATCTTCCGGAAGATGACCGTCGAGGAGAATATTCTGGCGATCCTCGAGACCCGGGACCTGTCGCGGGACGAGCGGCAGCGGCAGCTCGATCGCATGCTCGATGAGCTGTCCATCAAGCACCTGCGCCGGAACCGCGCGTACAGCCTGAGCGGGGGCGAGCGCCGGCGGCTCGAGATCACGCGCGCGCTCGTGACCGAGCCCAAGTTCATGCTCCTCGACGAGCCGTTCGCGGGCGTGGACCCCATCGCGGTGCACGATATTCAGACCATCGTCGCGGGTCTGCGGCACCGCGGGATCGGGGTGCTCATCACCGATCACAACGTCGAGCAGACGCTCGACATCGTGGATCGGGCCTACATCATGTTCGAGGGCAAGGTGCAGGCATCCGGCAAGGTCAGCGAGCTCGTGTACGATGACCGCGTGGCCCAGCTCTATCTGGGACCAACTCTCACCGCGCGCCTGCGCGCCCGTCTGGAGTCGGTGGCATGAGAACGGGGCTCTCCCAGCATACCAGCATGCGGCAGGAGCTGCGGGTCAACCCGCGGCTCTACCAGGCCATGGACATGCTCTACATGCCCATGATGGACCTGCAGCAGCATCTCAAGCAGGAGCTGCTGGGGAACCCCTTCCTGGAGCTGCTGGAGCCCGAAGACGAAGAGCAGAGCACGCCCACCAGCGACCAGGAAAAGGAGCAGGCCAACAAGGAAGACGAGATGGACTGGGAGGAAATCCTCCTGAACGGCTTCGAGGTGGGCGGCACCCGCGAGCAGTTCGAAGCCCAGGAGTACGCCGAACCGGTCACCGTCGAAACCCGCGACCTCGCCGACTACCTCCGTGAGCAGCTGCAGATGCTGGACCTCACGCCGCGCCAGCGGCTCCTCAGCGAAGAGTTCCTGGGCCACATCAACGACGACGGCCTTTTGCCGGCCTCCCTGGAGGAGATCCTCGGTTCCGTCAACCAGCTGCTGTTGGGCCACGCCCAGGAAGAGGCCGAGGAGAGCGACGAGG
>DASSBA010000034.1:0-3129 GCA_035699205.1 Gemmatimonadales bacterium | reverse complement strand
GTACGCCGTGCCCGGCATGGAGGGCGAAGCCATCGCGCCGATGATCGCGTCGGTCGCCAGCGTGACCTTGAGCTGCTCCGACTCGAACCAGCGGTCGAGGATCGGCGTGGCCGCGCCGGTCAGGATCTCCACCGCCTTCTGGCCGTCGGTGCCGAGCCGGACGAAGGCGAGCCCCAGCCTGGCCAGTTGCACCAGGTTCCCCGGCCGGAGCGACCACGGGTTCGGCGGCGTCATCGTGAGCGTCGGCTCGAGGAAGTCGGCCACCCGCTCGAGCATGGCCTCGTACTTCGGCAGCGCGTCGGCGTCGCGGGGAGAGAACTTCGAGATTTCGCGGCGGGTGAGCGCCTTGTCCGGGCCGAGCATGAGCGAGCGCCCGTCCGGAAACGGCGTGAACGAGGACGGGCTCCGCGGCAGCATCTCGAACCCGTGCCGCTGCAGCTCGAGCTCGCGGATGATCTCGGGCCGGAGGAGGCTGTTGACGTACGCGGCGGTGGAGACCTTGAATCCCGGCCACACCTCCTCGGTCACGCACGCCCCGCCGATCACCTCGCGCCGCTCGAGCACGAGCACCTTGAGCCCCGCGCGCGCCGCATACGCGGCCGTGACGAGCCCGTTGTGACCGGCGCCGATGACGATGAGATCGTAGGAGGCAGACATGGGCTTCGCGAGGTGAGGGTCGAGAATCTTAGGCCGGCGTGGGAGGGGGCGGAAGGGTGGAAGGGCGGAAAGGTAGAAAGGCGGAAAGACGGAAAGGCGGTGAGAAGGGAGTGGGCCTGCAGTGCCGGTCCACGCGGCGTTCCGTCTTTCCGCCCTTCCGTCATTCCGCCTTTCTACCTTTCCGCCTTTCTACCTTTCTACCTTTCTACCTTTCCGCCTTTCCCCCTACCAGGCCAGCTGTATCTCCGTCCTCGCGTACACGAACCTCCCGTTATACCCGAACGGCGACGCCGCCGCCCACGGGAACGTGCCGAAGTTGTCGTTGAAGTCCTTGGACGTATCGCCGAACTCGTCCACCACCACCGGCGAGCTCGGCTGGTCGGGATAGGTGTCGAACAGGTTCCGCGCGCCGACCGAGAGCTTGATCAGGTTGAACCGGTATCCCACCTCGGCGTCGAACAACCCCTTCCCGCCGTAGTTCTCCCGGCACAGATCGCAGAATCCCGGCTGCGCGGACGAGAAGCCGCCGTAGTAGGAGAACCGGCCGAGCGACGTGAACCGGCCCACGCTGTAGTTGGCCTGCAGCGTGCCGCGCCAGTCGGGCCGCTCGTCCTCGATGCCGATGGCCGTCACCGAATCCAGCAGCCCCGGCTCGGTGGAGCCCGCGTCCACCAGCACCTGGGGCAGCGGATCCACGTGGATGATCCTGTTGCGGGTGTAGTTGAACCCCGCCGTCAGGTCGAGCGTCCCGCCGGTGCCGGCCGGCACCTGATAGCCGGCGGTGATGTCCAGGCCCTGCGTGCGGGTGTCGAGCCCGTTGGTGAAATACTGCACGCCGCCGATGTTGTTGAAGCCCGCCCCGGAGAGAATCGCCACCGACGCGTCGTCGTCGAAGGTGGCGCCGAGCAGGATCTGGTTGTTGATCCGGATGTGGAAGTAGTCCGCCGTGATCGTCAGGTTGTTCACCGGCGTCACCACGACGCCCGCGCTCAGGTTGTACGCCGACTCCTCCTCCAGCGGCTTGGCGCCGAGGGCACGGGCGGCGGGGTTGTCGGCCGGGAACAGGCCGACGTCGATGAACTCCCCCGCGATCACGTTGGTCACCACCTTGCTGAACGCCACCTGGCTCAGGCCCGGCGCCCGGAAGCCGGTACTCGCGGCGGCGCGGAACGTCACCCGCTGCGACGGCTGGTACCGCACCGAGGCCTTGCCGCTCACCCGGGAGCCGAAGTCGCTGTAGCGCTCGAACCGGCCGGCGATGTCGGCGAGGACCTTGGCGGAGAGCTGCGACTCCGCATCGGCGTAGAGGCCGAAGTTGGTGCGGTGCCGGTCGGTCACGTCGCCCGGGGCGAAGCCGGGGAACGATTGCGAGCCGCCCGGCGCCAGGTCCTCGCCGTTCTGGTCCACAATGCCGCCGTTCACGTACGAGGCCGGCTCGCCCGCGTCGGTCGCGTAGCGCTCGCGCCGGAACGCCGCACCGAACGCCAGGTTGACCGGATTGGGGAGGCCGAGCTCGACCGGCTTGGCGATGTTGAGCGCGGTGATGAACTCCTCGCGCGACACCCGCCCCGCGAAGAACGACGTCTGATTGGGGATCCCGGGATCGTCGGCGGTTCCGAGCACGCCGTCGGCGCCGGGGGCGCAGGGCACGTCGAGGCAGGGTCCCAGCGAGGCGTTGAGCGTGTTGCGGATTTCGTACTCGAAGTCGTTGTGACCGAACTCCGCGCCGAGATCGTAGTTCCAGCCCGAGACCACGCCGCGAAGGCCGCCCGCCATCGAGTAGTCCGTGACCAGACCGCCGATGGTGGGCAGGAAGCCCAGCGGATAGATGTCCTGCCAGTTGCGCGCGCTGTCGAAGTAGCGCCGGTAGGGGTTGCCGGTCCCGTCCCGGTGGCTGTAGCCCCCGAAGCTGTAGATCTCGCTGCTTCCCGCCGCGTTCACGGGCATCCGGAAGTTGGCGAACGCCAGCGCGTCCTTCTCCAGCCCGTCGCCCCAGTGATGGTTGGGCTGGGGGACCGGGTTGTTCTTGTGGACCACCTGGCCGATCTCGTTGACCGAGTCGGCCACGCCGGTGCCGGCCGACTCGAACCGATCGGCCCAGGCCCGGTTGGTGGGCTGGCGGTCGCGGTACTCGCCGAACAGGCCGAGCGACCCGCGGCCGAGCGGGATCCCCCAGCCGCCGTTCACGTTCACGGTGGTGCCGTCGTCGGGGTAGTCGTCGGTGGTGTAACGGCCCGCGTCGGCGTTCACGAACGGCGTGAACGCGCCGTCCTTGAGCACCAGGTTGACCACGCCGGCGATGGCGTCGGACCCGTACTGCGCGGCGGCGCCGTCGCGCAGCACCTCGATCCGGTCCAGCGCGCTCGACGGAATGGCGTTGAGGTCCACGCCGCTCGAGCCCGCGCCCATGCCGTAGGTGAAGTTGTTGACCAGCGCCGTCTGGTGCCGGCGCCAGCCGTTCACCAGCACGAG
>DASSBA010000033.1:0-46306 GCA_035699205.1 Gemmatimonadales bacterium | reverse complement strand
AAGCGCCGGAACAGAACTCGGCTTACGGCTCGACCAGCTGCGGCCCTCCGGACCGGTCCGGAGGGCCGCCGGGCTTACGGACCCACGAGGGACACACGATGCTCGCTCGACTCATCGGCTGCACCGCGCTGGCCGCCCTCGGCGCGGCCGCTCCCACCTCCCGCGCCCCCGTCACCACGAAGTACCGGGTCGACCAGACGCTCACCCAGGACATCGACGCGAGCTCCGCCGGCAAGGGGAAGCAGAGCCTCTCGTTCTCGACCTCCAGCTTCGTCACGCTGACCTTCACCGACAGCACCGGCGGGAAGACGGTGCGGATGGTGGTGGACTCGATGCGGGGCGACAGCACTGCCCCGGTCCCGGCCGAAGTGTTCGACAGCGCCAAGGGTGCGGAGTTCCGGGCCTTCCTGAGCGAAAGCGGTAAGCTGTCGGAGCTCGAGGCCGTCAAGGTGTCGCCCGCTGCGGAGCGAGTCCAGGGATTCATCAGCGACTTCTTCCCCTGGGTCAAGGCGGGGGTCAAGTCCGGCGAACGGTGGGCCGACACCAGCTCCCGGGCCACGACCGACGGGACCGACAGCGTCGTCGTTCGCCGGGTCAACTCCTATCGCGTGTTGGGAAAGGAGACCCGTGGCGCGCGGAAGGCCGTGCGGATCGCGAGCGAGTACCAGTCTTCCGTCGCCGGAACGCAGCCCACACCCAACGGGCCGGCCCGGATCGAGGGCGCGGGCAAGGGGGCGGGGACCTACTTCGTGAGCTCCGACGGGCTCTATCTCGGCGGCGACTGGCAGCTCCGGTCGGCGCTCACCATCTCGGGCGCCTTTGCCGATGAGCCGCTGCCGATCACCATCACCCAGACCACCAAGGTCACGACGCTCGAATGACGCGCCCGCGCGTGGGACCCGGCGCCGTGCTCGCCGCCGCGCTGCTCGCCGGGTGCGGTTCGTCCGCGGCCACGAGTGGGGCGCCGTCGCCCGCGCCCGCACCCCGGCCCGGCCAGCCCGACGCGCCGGCCCCGACCACGCCGGGCCATGGCCCGGCGGTCACCTACCGGCCGGTGCAGGATGCCGCGTACCGGCTCGAGCGGCACGACAGCCTCAGCCTGCAGTATCCCGGCGGCGCCACCCAGGAGCAGGCCCGCGACCGGATCGCGTTCCTCCACGTGAGGGTGGATGAGTCGGGGACGCCGGGCGAGTACCGGCTCAGCGTCGTGCTGGACTCGCTTCAGGCGCTGGAGAACGGGCAGCCCGCCGCCCCCGATTCGCTGGCCGCCGCGCGCGGCACCCGCTGGACGGCCACCCTCGACGCCGTCGGCGGCCTGAGCGCGCTCACCCCGGACCGGAAGGGCACGTTCGCCGACGAGCTCACGGGGCGGCTCCGGCTTCTGTTTCCGCCGCTCCCGGCCGGCGGAGTGCGGGAGGGCATGGAGTGGACCGATACGACCGAGTACAATCTCACGGCGGACGCGTTCCCCGGCAGCGAGCGGGCCGTGACCACCTACCACGCCGCAGCCGACGAACAGTCGGGAACGGGGAAGGGGATCACCCTGCAGAGCTCCGGCTCGTACAGTCGCACCGGCACACAGCAGCAGGCCGATCAGGAGCTGCAGATGACCGCCAGCGGCACCCGCCGTGGCTCGCACCAGCTCGGGCTCGACGGCGTCCTCATCTCCGCACAGGGGAACGACGCGGGCGACATGACGATCACCGTCCCCACCGTGGGCCAGACGGTCCCGGTCAAACAGTCGGGCAGCTACGCGGTCACCCTGACGACTCCCCATTAGTCCCACGCACCGGGCGCTGCTGCTTCTCCCGGCGGCATTCGCCGCCTGGCTGTTCGCGGTCTGGCCGCCGCCGGTCTGGTACGGCACCCACTGGCCGGCCGAAACGGCATTCATGGATCTCCGCGGTGACGCGGGGAGGCGGCGGTACCATCCGCTGCCGCTCGACTCGCTTGCGCCGGTGCTGCGCGAGGCGGTCACGACCGGCGAGGACGCACGGTTCTGGGACCATCACGGGATGGATTTCCGGGAAATGCGGCACGCGCTGGGATACCGGCACGCGGGGTTTGCCTGGTCCTCGGCGAGCGATCGGGCGGAGCTCTGGCGGGCGCTCTGGCGCATCCGGGAGCGGCCCGCCGCGCTCCGGGGGGCGAGCACCATCACCCAGCAACTCGCGAAGAACCTGTACCTCTCGCCGTCGCGCAACCCGCTGCGAAAACTGAAAGAGGCGGTGACCGCCTGGCGCCTCGAGCACGCGCTGGGGAAGGAGCGGATCCTCGAGCTCTACCTGAGCGTGGCGGAACTGGGCGACGGCATCTGGGGCGTCGAGGCGGCGAGCCGGCGCTACTTCCGCCGTCCCGCGCGGCGGCTCACCGACACGCAGGCCGCCGCGCTGGCCGCGACGCTCCCGTTCCCCCTCGGGTCGAATCCCGCCTACCGGCCCAACCGCATGCGGCGGCGGCAGGAGCTCATCCTTCGCCGGATGCGCGGCGAGCCGGTCGAGATCCCCCGCGCCGAGGAGGAGCCGCCGGTCCAGCCAGGAGACACGATTCAGTGGACGCCGGGGATCGATTCGCTGCTCGATTCGCTGCGCGCCCCGATCGAGACGCTGCCGGGCGCGCGACGGGACGGAGGCCCCGCCGGCACCCCACCTGCCACGCTCACATCGACGGCTCGGTCTCCGGCTCCGGCTGCGCCTCACGCACCACGTGGTCCACGCGACCCTCGATCTCGTCCTTCCCCCGCCCGAGCGTGCGCCCGATGCGGCGGCGGGCATCCGGCCCGCTGACCGGCATGAGCAGCGCGGCCAGCCCGGCGCCCGCCGCAAGCCCCATCAGCGCCGCGGCCCGCCGCTCGCGCCGACGCCGCGCGTCGCGCCGCCCGAGCTCCCGCTGGAGCCGAGCGACGGCGGCTTCGGCCCCGCCCCGGATGTCACGCAGGCGGCCTCCCACCAGCTTCCTCGTCTCCGCGCCCTCCGCGGGAGCGAACAGCAGCGCCGCCCCCGCGCCGGCGGCGAGCGCCAGCAGGGCCATGCCAAGGAAGCCGCCGGATGCCTCGTCCCCGCCGGGGTCGGCGGCAGATTCGAGGTTGTCAAGATCGTTACGCATATGTCCTCCACGATAGCGTTCGCGGTGCAGGCGGACGGCCGGGATACCGGTCTCTCAAAACTAAACGGTGCCCGCCGGCGGGTCCGGGAGCACCGTCACAGTACGCGGGCGCGGGCGCGCCGGTTCAGTCGACCAGGCGCAGCGGCATTACCAGCGTGAGATAGCTCGAGGGATCGTCCCAGCCGACCGGCTCGCACGTCGCCGCCCGCTCCGGCGCCTTGAAGGTGAGCCGGACCTCGTCGGTAGGGATGTATTTGAGGATCTCGAGCAGGTACGAGGCGTTGAAGCCGATCTCGAGCGGGTCGCCCTCGTAGCTCACGGTGATCTCCTCCTGCGCCTCGCCCAGGTCGGGAGTCTGCACCGAGAGCTTGCACGAGCCGTTGGCGAACGCCATCCGGATCCGGTGAGTTTGGTCGCTGGCCACGATGCTCATCCGGCGCAGGGCCGAGGCGAAGGCGGCCTTGTCGGCCGTGGCCGACTTGTCGTTCTCGCGGGGGATGACCTGCTCGTAGTTGGGGTAGGGCCCCTCGATGAGCCGGGTGAAGATCTGGGTGGTGGGCGAGCGGAAGCCGAGGTGGTTCTCGCTCCGGGCGATTTCGACCTCCTCGTCGGCCCCGAAGAGCCGCCGGATCTGCTCCAGCGCCTTGGGCGGCACGATCAGGTCGGCCTGCGCACTGCCGCCGCTGGGCGACGTCGGCACGTCCATGCGGGCCAGCCGGTGGCCGTTGGTGGCCACCATGCGCATCCGCTCCGGCCGGAGCTCCCAGAGCACCCCGTTCAGGATCGGCCGGCTCTCCTCGGTGCTGGCGGCGAACGCCACGTGCGCGATCAGCTTCTGGAGGTCCCCCGAGGACGTGCGCCAGCCGCCCTCGAACTTCACACTGGGGAACGCGGGAAACTCCTCCCGGGGCAGGCCGAGCAGGCGGAACCGGGAGCGCCCGCACTCGATGCTCACCCGCTGCTCTCCGGACGCGGTGAGGCGAATGGCCGCGCTGGGCAGCTCGCGGACGATCTCGACCAGCTTCCGCGCCGGCAGCGTGATCGCCCCCTCCTGGTCCACCGCGGCCGACACCGTGGTGCTCACCGCGATGTCGAGGTCGGTCCCCGACAGGCGAATGCCGTCCTTCGTGGCCTCGAGGAGGATGTTGGACAGGATCGGCAGCGTGGTCTTGGCCGGCACGCTGGCCGCCACCGCGACGAGTCCTTCCTGGAGTTGCTCCCGCGTGATCGTGAGCTTCATGCCGCTCCTCGAGTGGGAAAAAGCAGTACTACTCTTCCAGTTTATAAAACTTAGCAGCAGTAGTAGAGGGTCTGGAAATGTGGGCCGCCGCCGTAACATCACGGTCTGCCCGCAGTTGCTCTCCCCTCATCGTGTCGGCGGGCTGTGGGCGATGGGGATGATCGAAGCGGACTCTCCACGCTGATCCAGACTTCCCACAGGCCGCGGCGCGCGCGGGGATTATTCTGCGCACAACTCCTGGCGCGCGTGCTCGACCCGCTCGCGGAACGTGCGATCGCGCGACATCTGCCGGCTCACCTTGTCCACGCTGTGGATGACGGTGCTGTGGTCACGTCCGCCGAAGGCCTGGCCGATCTCGACCAGCTGCATCTCCAGCAGCTCGCGCGCGAGATACATCGCGATCTGCCGCGGCACCGTGAGCGTCTTGATCCGCGCCTTGGACCGCAGTCCCTCGGGCGTGACCCCCCAGCGGCGGGCCACGACCTCCTGCACCTTGTTGATCGAGGGGAGCGCCCTGGCCGCCGACAATCCCTCCTCGCCCGGCCGGATCTTGTCGCTCAGCGCCTCCCGGGCGAGCTCGATCGACACTTCCTTGTGCTTGAGCGAGGCAAAGAGGAGGAGCTTGATGATACAGCCCTCCAGTTCCCGGACGTTCGAGCGCACGTGCTCGGCGATGAACCGGAGTACGTCGTCCGGAATGGTGAGCTCCAGGTGGTCCTGCTCCTGCTTCTTCCGCAGGATGGCGATCCGGTGCTCCAGGTCCGGCTGCCCGATGTCGGCCACCATCCCCCACTCGAACCGGCTCACCAGGCGGGCCTCCAGGCCCGGCAGCTCCTTGGGCGGCCGGTCCGAGGTCAGGACGATCTGCCGGTTCCCCTCGTAGAGCGCGTTGAAGGTATGGAAGAACTCCTCCTGGGTCATCTCCTTGCCTTCCAGGAAATGCACGTCGTCCACCAGGAACAGGTCCACGTCGGTGCGGTAGCGGCGCCGGAACTCGGGCATGGTCCGGCTGTGGATGCTCTCGATGACCTCGTTGATGAACTGCTCGGCGCCCACGTAGAGCACCCGGGTGTCCGGCTGCCGCTCGCAGACGGTGTGGGCGATCGCCTGCATCAGGTGGGTCTTGCCCAGCCCGGTGGCGCCGTAGATGAAGAGCGGATTGTAGGTCTTGCCGGGCGACTCGGCCGCCGCGTGCGCGGCGGCGGCAGCCAGCTCGTTGGACTTGCCGATCACGAACGTGTCGAAGGTGTAGCGCTCGTTCAGCGGCTGCGTGCTGGGGTTCACGGCCACGGCGATGGCCGCGGGCGCGCTGGGCGCCACGAAGAAGTCCATCTGCGGACGCTTCTGGCGGTCCTCGTGCACGCGGAACACGACGGAGGTCGGCTGTCCGATGACCGGTTCGGCCAGCCGGGAGAGGAGCACGGCGTGCTTGGTCTCGTTCCACTCCACTGCGAACTGGTCCGGCGCGCCGACGATCAGCCGCCCTTCGTCGAGGGCGATCGCCTCCGTCGGCTCCAGCCAGGTCCGGATCGTGTGATCAGGAAGTTCGCGATGCGCCTCGTCGAGGATGCGCTTCCATGCGTCTTTAGCGGACAGCTGCATCGGGACTCGAATACGGTGGGGAATTGATCAAGGGCGAGAGATGTTACGGAACGGGTGTGGAAAAGTCAACCGTGCATCAACGCGCGCGAAACTGCTCTTGACAGAACTGAAAAGGGAGCGCAGGCGGAAGGACGGAAAGTTGGAAAGACGGAACGGACGCGCGGGCAGGGCTGGGCACTGTCGTCCCGAGCGGAGCGAGGGGCCTGCGCGCCCGGAGTTCGACCTCGGCCCCGCGAGATCCCTCGCTCCGCTCGGAATACTAGCGCCGGCCAACTCACGGGCGGCTCTCCTTTCCCTCTTTCCGCCCTTCCGTCTTTCCGCCCTTCCGCCTCTCCCTCTCCCACGCTTGACCGCACCCATCCCTCTAACTAGCTTCCCGGGCTCACTTTGGAGGAACGCCCGCATGAAACCGTCGTATCGGCCGCGCAACAAGCGCCGGATCAACAAGCATGGGTTCCGGGCCCGCATGGCCACACGCTGGGGTCGGGCGGTCCTTTCCCGCCGCCGCAAGAAGGGCCGCAAGCGGCTCACCGTCTCGCTGCCCTCGAAGCACGGGGGCGCCTGACGCCGTCGGCGCGCCTGCCGCGGGCCCACCGGCTCGCGCGCGCGTCGGAGATCCGCCGGTGCCTCGCCAAGGGACGGCGCCGCCGGTACGAGCATCTGGACATGATCTGGATGGACAACACGACGGGCCACCCGCGGATGGGACTGATCGTTCCGAAGTTCCAGACCTCCGCCGTGGCCCGCAACCGTTTGCGCCGCCGCCTGCGGGAGATCTGGCGGCTCGAGCTGCAGCCGCACCAGCCCGCGTGGGACCTCGTCATCAAGACGCGCCGCGAGGCGTACGACGCGTCCTTCGACGCGCTCCGCGCTGATCTCGCCGGCTGGCGTCGCGCCGTGCTGGGGGCCGGGTGACAACACTCTCCCCGGGCAGGCCCGGCCGCTTCCTCGTCATCCTGATCCGCGGCTATCAGCGCTTCGTGTCTCCCGCCCTGCCGGCCAGCTGCCGCTTTCACCCGTCCTGCTCCCAGTACGCGCTCGAGGCGGTCACCCGCTACGGCGCCCTCCGGGGCGGCTGGCTGGCGGTCCGTCGGCTCGCCCGGTGCCACCCGTTCCATCCGGGCGGCTTCGATCCCGTCCCCTGATCCCGTGATCTGAGCTCATGGACCGTCGTACCGTCTGGGCGATCCTGCTGATGATGGTCATCGCCATCGTCCCCGCGATCTTCATCAAGCGTCCACCCCGGCCGAATCCGGCCGCCGTGACCACCGGCGACAGCACGCGGCCGGACACCTCGACCCGGGACACCGCGGTCCCCACCGCGCCTGCCCCGGCCTCCCCGCGCGCGCCTGTGGCCGCGGCCGGCCCGGCCGCGGTGGACAGCATCCGCGCCCGGAGCGACAGTACCACGCCGCGCGGCGGAGCCGCTGATACGGTCCAGGTCAGCTCGCCGCTCTACACCTTCGGCATCAGCACCGCCGGTGGGCGGCTGGTGCAGGCCCGGCTCAAGGAGTACCGCTCGATGGCCCCGGGGGAGGACGGGGCGGTCGCGGAGCTCCTCCCGCCCGGCAGCGACTTCCTGGGCCTGAGCCTGCTCCTGGGCCGGGACACGATCCCGCTGGCTGATTGGCGCTTCACCGCGTCCGATATGTCGCTGCATGCCGGCGCCGGCCCGCTCCGACTCAGCGCCTCGCGAGGGCCGCTGACCGTGAACCTGACCTACACCTTCGTGCCCGACGACTACCGCATCGCGGTGGAAGGCCGGGTGAGCGGGGTGGGCCCGAACGGCGGGACCCTGCTGGTGGGCATGGGACCGACGCTGGCCAATACCGAAGCCAACGTGACCGAGAACCACCGGGCGCTGGCGCTGGTCACGCACCGGAACGACGCCGACCGGATCGACTTCAGCGGCCTCGATGCCGGCGAGACCCAGATCGTGAGCGGCCCGCTCGACTGGGCGGCGATCAAATCGAAATACTTCGTCGCGGGACTGCTGGCCTTCGACAGCGCCGGCGGCCGGATCAGCGGCGCCACGATCACTCCCCGGCCCACGCCCGAGAAGCACCCGACCGAAGCCGATGTCCGGGTGAGCCTGCCGCTGCCGCCCGGCGGCGCGTTCGGGTACACGGTCTACGCGGGCCCGATGGAGTACGACCGGCTGGCCCGGCTGGGCCGCGGGTTCGATGATGTCAACCCGTACGGCTGGCCGGGGTTCCGCACCCTCATCCGCCCCGTGGCGGTGGGCGTGCGCTGGCTCCTCGTCTGGATGCACGAGCACCTGCATCTCGCCTACGGCCTCGTGCTCGTGTTCTTCGGCATCATGGTCCGCATCCTCCTCTGGCCCCTCAACCAGAAGGCGATGCGCGCCAACATGCAGCTCCAGGCCGTGCAGCCCCTGATGAAGGACATCCAGGAGCGCCACAAGTCCGATCCGCAGAAGCTGCAGCAGGAGATGTTCAAGCTGTACAAGGAGTACAACGTGAACCCGCTGGGCGGCTGCTGGCCGATGCTGCTGCCGATGCCGGTACTGTTCGCGCTCTTCTTCGTCTTCCAGAACACGATCGAGCTCCGCGGGCAGTCGTTCCTGTGGCTGCCGGACCTCGCCCGCCCCGACCCGCTGTACATCATTCCCGTGGTCATGGGACTCTCGATGTATGGGCTGAGCAAGGTGGGCCAGATCGGGATGGAGCCGAACCCGCAGATGAAGATGATGCTCTACGTCATGCCGGTCATGATGACGTTCCTGTTCCTCAACTTCGCGTCCGGCCTCAACCTGTACTACGCGGTCAGCAACATCGCGAGCATCCCGCAGCAGTGGATGCTCGCGCGGGAGCGGGTGAAGCGAGGTGGGCCGGTGGTGGGCACCAAGGCCCCGCCGGCGCCGGCGGCGAAACCGGCGGCGAAGAAGAAGGGCTGAGGCTGAGATGAGCCTGAGGTAGCGACTCGGCCATGCTCTCCGACCCCATCGCGGCGCCAGCCACCCCGGCCGGCCGGTCCGCCCTGGCGGTGATCCGTGTCAGCGGCACCGGCGCGCTGGCGGTCGCGGCGCGGGTGATCGAGGGGTTCCGCGCCGATCGGCCCCGGGTTGCGCTGCTCGCCGGGTTCCGCGATGCCGCCGGCGAGCCGATCGACCGCGGCCTCTACACCGTGTTCCCGGCCCCCGGCAGCTACACCGGCGAAGACCTCGTGGAGCTCTCCTGCCACGGTGGTCTGCTGGCGCCCACCCGGCTCCTCGCGGCCCTTCACGCTGCCGGCGCCCGGCCTGCCGCCCCCGGCGAATTCACCCGCCGCGCGGTCCTCAACGGCAAGCTCGATCTGGTGCAGGCCGAGGCGGTGGGTGACCTGGTCGACGCGGTGGCACCGGCGCAGGCGCGCGCCGCCCTCCGCCAGCTCGACGGCGGCCTCTCGCGCCGGCTGGGCGAGCTGCGCGAGCTGCTCATCGAGACCCAGGGGCTCCTGGCCTACGACATCGATTTCCCGGGCGAGGACGACGGGCCGATCCCGCCGGGCCGGATCGCGACGCAACTCCGGGAGGTCGCGGCCCGGGTCGAGCGGCTCCTCTGCGCGGCGCCGGCGGCCGAGCGCCTGCGCGAAGGCGCGCTGCTGGTGCTGGCCGGCCGGCCCAACGCCGGCAAGTCATCGCTCTTCAACGCGCTGCTCGGCGCCGACCGGGCGCTTGTCACCGAGGTCCCCGGCACCACTCGCGACGCCATCGAGGGGCACACCGACTTCCTGGGCTGGCCGGTCCGCCTGGCGGACACGGCGGGCCTGTGGAACGCGCCCGATCCCATCGGCCGGCTGGGAATCGAGGTGAGCCGGCGCTACCTGGCCGCGGCGGACCTGGTGCTCCTTTGCGTGGAGACCGGCCGGGCGCCGGGCTCGGACGAGCGGGCGATTACGGAAGAGCGGCCGACGCTGCTGGTGCGCACCAAGGCGGACCTCGACCGCGGCACGGAGGGCGGGGGCCTCGCGGTGTCCGCGGTCTCCGGCGAAGGTCTCGCCGAGCTGCGCCGCTCGGTCGCGGAGCGCGTCTTCGCCGACCGGATTGCCCTGGCCGACCTGGAGCCCGCCCTCGGCCACGCGCGGCACCGGACGGCGCTGGCGCGGGCGCGCGAGGCGCTCGCGGCCGCGCTCGAGCAGCTCAGCGCGGCACCGGACGCGGTACTCGTCTCGCACCACGTCCGGGAAGCGACCACCGCGCTCGACGAGCTCGTCGGGGCGGTCGATGTCGAGGAGGTGCTGGATCGGGTGTTTGCCGGCTTCTGTGTGGGGAAGTGATGGCGGTGAGCGGCCTTTACGCCGTCTGGATCCCCCTCGCCACGTCCTCGGCCGACTGGAACTCCGCCGCGGGGGCGCGAAGGGCGGAGGCCAGGCCGCGCTCGGCGACCAGCGCCTCCGTCATACGGTAGCCGAGGTAGTAGCCGGCGCGCTCGGGCAGGACCCGGCCGCCTACCAGTCGGGCCGAGGGACTCATCCCGCCACTCAGGTATCTGAGCCGCAGCCCGAGCCCGCTCTGCTCCAGGTCGGGCTCGACCACCCGCCGGAGAAACGCCTCCATTTCCCGCAGCCGGTGATACTGGCGGCGTGGGTAGCCGAAATAGTCGGCCGAGTCGAAGCCGGGCGCGACCGCCTGGGCGGCGTGGACGGCGAGCCCCTCGTTTACCAGCAGCTCGCGCAGCGACGCCCGGCTGCCGGTGGACCAGTAGTCGTAGGACCCGCCCGCCTCCGTCACCAGGCGGCGCATGTCGCTCCAGCTCGTGGGAGAGGTATAGCGCACCGTGTGGGCCAGCTCGTGCCCGATCCACAGCGGGATCAGGTCGGGCGGCAGCCCCATCCCGTAGGTCTCGGGATTCACCCGCCCGGTGAAGTGCTCGAGGCAGATGAACGCCACGCCGCGGCCGCCCACCACCAGCTCGCCCGCGTTCGCGCCGCCGATGCCGACCATGAGATAGGTGTCGGTAGGTCGGTCCACCTGCAGCAGCTCGTCCGCGCGCGCGATCGCCTCTTCGGCGAGCTGCACGAGGTCCACGGAGTGGGCGAGGGCATGCAGGTCACTGCGATCAGCCCGCAACGCGGCGGTGACGATTTCGCCGGCGTGCGGGCTGTCGGGGTCGAGCACGTAGTTGCGCCAGTAGGCATCGAGGATCGGCCGGTGGGCTTCCCGATATTGCCGATACGCCGCCTCCCGGTCGCCGGCGGCGAGCACCGCGAGAAAATCAGGGAGGAGGTTGATCAGCACGGCGAGACGATACGAAACTACGACGGGCGACGCAAGGGAGGACGGCGGTGAGCGGTGAGCTCACCGCTTGCTTCAGTGCTCCTGCTTCTTCTGCCTCGCCACCTCATCCAGGAACCGGCGCTCCGCGGCCGTGAGGGAGGCGATGCCCAGTTCGCTGATCTTGTCGAGCACGCGGTCCACTTCCGCGGCCACGGGGTCGGCATCGGGACGGCGGCGGGGGCGGATGGGAACCGGCGGCGTGCGGCGCTCGGGCTCGGCGGCACCGGACTGCACCATGACCACGCGCTCCACGGCCCGCGGCGGCGGGTGCGGGCTCCGGCGCGAGAGCGCCTGCAGGCGGAAGAAGAGATAGCCGAAGGCGGCGCCGCCGATGTGTGCCAGGTGCGCGACGCCGTCGCGCGGCGCCACCTGCGACAGCACGATGTCCAGGCCGATGAGGCCGAGGACCAGCGTCCGCGCCTTGATCGGCATGGGGAAGGGGATGACGAACATCTCGGCGTCGGGCCAGAGCATGGCGAACGCCACGCCCAGACCGAGCACCGCGCCGGACGCCCCGACGAAGGGCGGGACGTGCATGAGGCCCGACAGCGCCAGCGAGAACACGGCGGCCCCGATGCCGCAGTAGAGATAGTACGCGATGAACGTCCGCCCGCCGAGCCGGTGCTCGACCGGCGCGCCGAAGACGTACAGCATGAACATGTTGAAGACCAGGTGCAGCAGCCCGGCGTGGACGAACATGTAGGTGACGAAGGTCCACGGGCGGCGGAACGCCTCCTCCGGCGCGAACCTGAGCGCCTCCTGCAGCACCGGGGAGGTGAAGACCGTCATGAGCAGGAGCAGCACCACCGCATTGGCGATGATGAGGCGCCCCACCCAGGGGGTCAATCGGTTGGAGGGAGACAGATTCATCGAACCACGCCTTGTAGCTGAGACCCGCGACTGCTACGACTCCCTGGGACGGCCGAATCGGGCGGTTCGACAGATCCGTTCACACAGCTCCGGGAATTCGATCCCCGCCGCTCGGGCCGATTGCGGCATGAGGCTGGTGGCGGTCATGCCGGGCAGGGTGTTCACCTCTAAACAGAAGAGGTCTCCCGCCGGTGTCAAGCGAAAATCGACCCGCGAATAGCCACCGAGCTTCAGGGCCTCGTGTGCCAGGAGCGCCAGGCGTCCGCACTCCGCCGCCACGGCGGGCGGAAGCTCGGCCGGGAAGATCTCCTGGGACATGCCGGGTGTGTATTTGCACTCATAGTCGAAAATCTCGTGCCGCGGGATGATCTCGCCCACCACCAGGGCCCGGCCCTCCAGCACCCCGACCGTCAGCTCCCGTCCCGGCACGAACCGTTCGATCATCACCTCGTCGTCATAACGCCGAGCCAGCACCACCGCCTCCTCGTACTCGTCGGCGTGCTTCACGACGGTCAACCCTACCGTGGAGCCCTGTTTGGAGGGCTTGACCACCACCGGCCAGCCAAAATCGCGATCCACCAGGGCCCTGTCTGCGGGCGCCATCACCCAATCGGCCGTCGCCACCCCCGCCATCCGGAAGAGACGCTTCGACACGTCCTTGTCCATGGCCATGGCGCTGCCGAGCCGGCCGCTTCCGGTGTAGGGGACGCCCACCATCTCGAGCACGGTCTGCAGCGTCCCGTCCTCACCGTGGCCGCCATGGAGTGCCAGAAACAGCACGTCCGCATCGCGCACCGCGGCCAGGTTTCCGAGGCCCGAGAGCAGGAGACCGTGCTCGAGAGTGTGGAGCTGGTCGGTCGAGGGCGGGGCGATGCCTACGCCGCCCGACAGGAGCGAGCGCTCGTCGGCCGCCGGGATGTAGCCGCGGGCCGTGTCCACCACCGCCACCTCGTGCCCGCGCGACCGCAGCGCCGTGATGATCTGGACAGCCGACGCGATCGCGACGTCGCGCTCGGCGGAGGTGCCGCCTGTGAGGACGGTGACACGCATGTTCACCGGCCGATGAGCTGCTGGAGCACGTCGTACCGGCTCACGATCCCGATCAGCTGGCCGTCCTTCCGGACCAGGGCCGCCGGGCTCTCGCGCGTGAGCATCGCACCCACCCGGTCGGTCGGCGTGCTCGCCTCGACTTCGGGGAACGGCGCCTCCATGACCTCCCGGACCGGTTGGTCGAGCAACGCCGGCTGGGCCAGCGCCCGGGCCATGAGCGCCCCCTCGATCAGGCCTCCGACCGACTCGCCGTCCTCCACCACCGGGATCTGGCTCACCCCCCAGGTGCTCATGAGGTTGAGCGCCTGGCGCACCGCCGCCGCTGGGGTCACGCTCACCAGCGGCGGCGCGTTGGCCGGCCGCCGTTCCAGCAGCTGCTCGACCGTCGTGCGCGGCGCGTCGAGCAACTGGTTCTCCTGCATCCACGCGTCGTTGAAGACCTTGGACAGGTAGCGCTCGCCGGTGTCGCACAGGATGGTGACCACGAGGGCGTGGGGGTCGTCGAGCTCCCGGGCCAAGTCGAGCGAGATCGCCACGTTCAGGCCGGCCGACCCGCCGAGCAGCAGCCCCTCCTCCCGGGCGAGCCGTCGGGTCATCGTAAACGACGTCTTGTCAGGAACTTGCCGGAACTCGTCGATCCAGTCGAACCATATGGTGCTGGGGATCTTGTCGCCGCCGATCCCTTCCACCTTATAGGGGTGGCCGTCGCCCATGGTGTTGGTGCGATGGTACTGGGTGTACAGTGACCCGACAGGATCGCCGGCGATGACCCTCACGGCCGAGTTTCTTTCCTTTAGATACCTCCCCGCGCCGCTCACCGTGCCGCCGGTGCCGGCTCCGGCCACGAAGTGGGTCACCCGCCCCTCGGTCTGCTCCCAGATCTCGGGCCCGGTGGTGGCATAGTGCGCCTCGGGGTTCACCTGGTTGTAGAACTGGTTGGCCAGGATGGCGCCCGGGGTGTCCCGGACGATCTGCTTGGCCTTCATCACGTAATGATCGGGGTGGTCGGGCGGCACCGCCGTGGGGGTGATGACCACGTCCGCGCCGTACGCCTTGAGCAGCCGCACCTTCTCCTGGGACATCTTGTCGGGCATCGTGAAGACGCAGCGGTACCCCTTGAGGCTGGCCGCGATGGCCAGCCCCACGCCGGTGTTGCCGCTGGTCCCTTCGACGATGGTCCCGCCGGGACGGAGCTCGCCCCGGCGCTCGGCGTCCTCGATGATCGCCAGACCGATCCGGTCCTTGACCGAGCCGCCGGGATTGGCGTTTTCGGCCTTGCCGTAGATCGGGGTGCGGAGGCCGGCGCCGATCCGGCCGAGCCGGATGAGCGGCGTCCAGCCGACGGTCTCGAGCACGGAGTCGTACGGGCGAAGATGCGGGTGGGTCATGGGGCGGTCTGGCTCCGCGGACGCCGGAAGTGGATCGGCTGGAGGAAGGCGCCGGCCACCGCCCTGCCATGGCGGAGCGCGGGCGAATAGCGAAGCCCCCGGGCGCCGCTCAGCGCGGCCGAATCGAGCGCCGGGTATCCGCTGGACTCGGCGACCCGGATCGAGTCGGGGATCAGGGTGCCGTGGGTGTCGGCGTACATCCGGAGCAGCACGCGGCCCTCGATGCCCTGCTCCAGCAGCGGCACCGGGTAGTCCACGGGCGAGGCGGAATTGATCGCGACCGGCGGCTGGTCGGCGTCGCTGTACGCCGGCGCGATGGGCGTGCTGGTCGAGAGACGGAAGCTGCCGTCGTCGTCCTTGCGGCCGCAGGCCAGCGCCGCGAGCGACAGCGCCACGAGCAACCGCCCCGTCACCGCCGGTCCTCCGCCCGCCGCTTGAGCTCGGCCAGCCGATTGAGCGCCTCGAGCGGCGTGAGCGCGTTCACATCCATGAGCCGGAGCTCCTCGAGCATGGGATCCGCGGGCGCGTCGGTAAACAGGGCGAGCTGCCCCGGGTCGCGCGCGACCTCGGGTGGCGCGCCGGGCACCATCCGGTGCTCCCCCTCGAGCGTATGGAGGATGTCACGGGCGCGGCGGACCACGCCGTCCGGCAGACCCGCGAGCTGGGCGACATGGATCCCGTAGGACCGGTCGGTCCCGCCGGGCTCGAGCCGGTGGAGGAAGACGACCGTATCCCCGGTCTCACGCACGGCCACGTTGTAGTTCCGCGCGTGCTGCAGCCGCTCGGGAAGCTGCATCAGCTCGTGGTAGTGCGTGGCGAACATCGTCTTGCAGCCAACCCGGTCGTGCAGGTGCTCGGTCACCGCCCAGGCGATGGCCACGCCGTCGTAGGTCGAGGTGCCGCGCCCGATCTCGTCGAGCAGGACCAGGCTCCGGGGGCCGGCGTTGTGGAGGATGGCGCTGGTCTCGCTCATCTCCACCATGAAGGTGGACTGCCCCTGCGCCAGGTTGTCGCTCGCCCCGACCCGGGTGAACAACCGGTCCACCACACCCACCGAGGCTTCCGCCGCGGGCACGAACGACCCCAGCTGCGCCAGCACGACGCAGAGGCCGATCTGCCGAAGGATGGTCGACTTGCCGGCCATGTTGGGCCCCGTGACGAGCGCCACCCGCTCCGCGGCGGTGAACCGCGCGTCGTTGGGAATGAACGACTCGCGCGGCATCATCCGCTCGATCACCGGGTGCCGGCTCTCGCGCAGCACCAGGTCGAACCCGTCGTGCACCTCCGGCCGGACGTACCCGGCGGCCACGGCGCGCTCGGCGAGCGCCGCCCACACGTCCAGCCGCGCGACCACGCGCGCGGTGCGCTGGATCCGCGCGATGGCCTGGCCGACCGCGGCGCGGAGCGCGCCGAACAGCTCCGCCTCCCGGACCGCCATCCGCTCCTCGGCGCCGAGCACGCGGGCCTCGTAGTCCTTGAGCTCGGGGGTCACGTAGCGTTCCGCTCCGGCGAGCGTCTGCCGCCGCTCGTAGTCGGGCGGCACCCGGGCGGCGTGCGCGTGGGTGATCTCGAGGTAGTAGCCGAACACCTTGTTGAACCCGACCTTGAGCGACGGGATGCCGGTCCGCTCCCGCTCGCGCTGCTGCAGCGCGGCAATGTACTGCCGCCCGCCGTCCCGGAGCGAGCGGAGCTCGTCGAGCTCGGCGTCATACCCGTGGCGGATCACGCCGCCGTCGGTCAGGGCTGCGGGCGGCCGCTCCTCGAGGCCACGGCCCAGCTCGGCGGCCAGATCGGCCAGCAGGTCCAGCTCGTCCGTCCCGTCGGCAAGGGCGGCGGCGCGCGCGCCCCCGTGGAGGGTCGAGGCCGCGAGCGCGCTCAGCGACTCCGAGACGTCGGGAAGCCGGAGGAACGCATCGCGGAGCGCGCCGAGTTCCCGCGGGGTGGCCCGTCCCGCCGCCGCGCGGCCCGCCAGGCGCTCGACGTCGCGCATGCCGTCGAGCGCTTCGCGGAGCCGTGCGCGCCCGCGCCCGTCACGCACCAGCACCTCGACGGCATCGAGCCGGTACGCGATCGCGGCGGGGTCGCGGAGCGGCGAGAGGAGCCACTGGCGCAGGAGTCGGCCGCCCATCGGCGTCACCGTCGCGTCGATCGTCTCGAGCAGCGTGCAGCCGCGGGCGCCGGCCCGGAGCGGCTCGACCAGCTCGAGGTTCCGCCGGGTCATCTCGTCGAGCCAGAGGAAGGCGCTGCTCCGCCGCACGAAGGGCCGTGCGAGGTGGGGGAGGCCGGACGGCTGGAGCTCGGTGAGGTAGCGGAGCAGCGCGCCGGCGGCACCGAGCGCGGGTGCATCGTCCGGGCCGATGCCGAGGCCGTCGAGCGCGGCCAGTCCGAACCGCCGGGCGAGCTCCTCGCGGGCGAGGTCGGGATCGAACTCCCAGCGCTCGCGCACGGTGCGGAGCACGGCGTCCCCGGCCGGCAGCGCCAGGTCACCCGGCAATACCACCTCCGCGGGTCCGAGCCGGCCGAGCGCTTCGGCGACGCCGGCCGCATCGAGCGTCTCGAGCAGGAACTCGCCGGTGCTGAGGTCGATGGCCGCGAGGCCGGTCCGCTCGTGCGTGCCCCCGAGCGCCACCAGGAAGTTGTTCTTCCCGCCCGCGAGCCAGCCCTCCTGCAGCATCGCGCCGGGTGTCACCGTTTCGACGACCTCGCGGCGGACGAGGCCGCGTGCGAGCCTGGGGTCTTCCACCTGCTCGCAGATGGCGACGCGGTGCCCGGCGCCGATGAGCTGCCGGAGGTACTCGGCGGCCGCCTTGACCGGGACGCCCGCGAGCGGTACCCCGTCGCCGCGCGAGGTGAGGGTGATCTCGAGGACCCGCGCGGCCAGCTCGGCGTCCTCGTGGAACATCTCGTAGAAGTCGCCGACCCGGTAGAAGAGGATCGTGTCCGGATGCTGCGCCTTCACCTCGCGCCAGTGCTTGAGCATGGGCGGGCGCGAGGCGTCGGCGGCTTCGCGGCTCACGTGGGCCACGGGAGAGTGCGAACAGGCGGCAGGAGCATACCCGGGGCAATATAACGCCCGCTCCGGCCCCCACCGCACCATGGCGCGCGCGCCAGCCGCGGGTAGAATTGGAGCCAACTCCCGTTTCCCGATCGAGCCGGCCATGACACGACCGTTCCATTACGCCTTCTTCGTCCGCGACCTCCCGTCCACCCGCCGGTTCTACGGCGACGTGCTCGGCTGCCGGGAGGGCCGGAGCACCGAGACCTGGGTGGACTTCGATTTCTTCGGCAGCCAGATCTCGGCCCATACCACGGGCCCGGTCACGCCGACCCAGGACACCGGGCGGGTCGAGGGGGTGCTGGTGCCGATGCCGCACTTCGGTGCGCTGCTCGGGTGGGATGATTTCGAGGCGCTCGCGGCGCGGATCCGGGGCGCGGGGCTGCCGTTCATCGTCGAGCCCCGCATCCGCTATCCGGGCCAGCCGGGCGAGCAGGCCACGATGTTCCTCCGCGACCCCAGCGGAAACGCGCTCGAGTTCAAGAGCTTCAGGCATCCCGAGCACGTCTTCACCGCATGAGGTGGGCGGCGGCATGAGGGGGGCAGCATGAGGCCCGCGGCCGTCGCCATCGTCGGCGGCGGCGTCATGGGCGCAAGCGTGGCCTACCACCTGGCCACCCGCGGCCTGGGCGACATCGTAATGCTGGACCGCGCCGGCGCACCGGGGGCGGGGAGCACCGGTCGCGCGACCGGCGGGTTCCGGGCGCAGTTCGGCACCGCGATCAACGTGCGGCTTTCGCTGCTGGCGCGGGAGAAGCTGCTCCGGTTCGAAGCGGAGACCGGGGTGGATCCGGGGTACGCTCCGCACGGCTACCTCTGGCTCGCCGCGAACGCCCGGGAGCTGGCGCAACTCGCCGCGGCCCGGGAAGTCCAGCACGCCGAGGGACTGCGTGAGGCGGTGGAGGTCCCGCCGGAGGAGATCGCGCGGCTCAACCCCGCGATCGGGCTCGACGGCGTGATCGGCGGCGCCTTCTGTCCCAGCGACGGGTTCATCCGGCCGCTGGCGATTCTCGAAGGCTATCTGGCGGCCGCCGCACGGCGGGGGGTGCGGATGGAATGGGGCGTCGAGGTCAGGGGAATGCGCCGGAGTCGCGGCGGCGGGATCACGGCGCTCGAGACTTCGGCCGGCTCGCTGGCGGTGGGTACGGTAGTCAATGCCGCGGGACCGTGGGCCGCCGGCATCGCCGCGATGGCGGACGTCGAGCTCCCGGTGACGCCGCTCCGGCGCCAGATCACCGTCACCGCCCCATGCGACCGGCTTCCCGCCGACATGCCGATGACCATCTGGGCGGGAGACGGGTTTCATCTCCGCGTGCGCGACGGGCGCGTGCTGCTGCTCTGGCCCACGCCGGGTGTTGCGGGCCAGCCGTTCGATGACCGTGTCGATGCGGGCTGGGTAGACGCGGTAGTGGCGATGGCGCACGCGCGCGTGCCCGCCCTCTGCCAGGTGGCCATCGACCGTGCCGCGTGCATGGCGGGGCTGTACGAGATGTCGCCGGACAAGCACGCCATCCTGGGCGCCGCGCCGGGGTGTCCCAATCTGTACCTGGTCAACGGCTCATCGGGGCATGGCGTCATGCACGCGCCGGCGCTGGGGCAGGTGCTGGCGGAGGTCATGTGCGAGGGCCGGGCGGCGGCGCTGGACGTGAGCGGGCTGGATCCGGCGCGGTTCGCGCGGGGGATGGCAAACCCGGTGTCGGAGCTGTTGTAGTGAGACGGTGAGCTGGAGTCCCGCTGGAACGGGAAAGGGGCGCGAGTGGATCGAGAACAACGCATTTCATTGGTGGCGGCCGCGTTCACTCTTGTCTGTTCTGCCGTCTCGGGGCCGGCGGCGGCTCAAACGCCCGGCCCATTCGGTGTCTGTGTGCCGAGGAGCGAGCGGGCTGGCCGCGACATCGGCTGCTTCATCGTCACCGAGCACCAGGTGGGCCGGCTCGGCACGGCGCCGGTCTTCTGGCATGTCACGCGCTTTGCCGGTCGCATACAGGCGGAAGCCGCCAGGGGCGCCAACGGCACCGTGCTGGGGGCGTACGGCGGTGTGTGGCTGATGACGATCGGCGACGGCAAGTGGCGGGCACGCGGCGGCACGCACCTCGCGACCATCGGCCCGCTGCCAATTACGGCCGGCGTTCCCTACGCGGCGTTGTACATGGAAGCGAGCATGCGTCCGGGCATGAAGTCGGCCGCGCATCGACATCCCGGCCCCGAAGCCTGGTACACGTTGAGCGGCGAAACCTGCCTGGAGACTCCGGAGGGCGCGCAGGTGGGCCACGCGGGCGGGCCTCCGGTCATCGTGCCGCGAGGGCTCCCGATGGAGCTCACGGCCACCGGTTCCGCCGTGCGGCGGTCGCTGGTGCTCATCCTTCACGACTCCTCGCAAGCACCTGCGAGTCCCGAGCGGACGTGGTCACCGCGCGGGCTGTGCCGGCGCTGAGGCCCCGCATCCATGCGACTCCGACACCTCCTTGTTCCCACATTGATCCTCGGCTCGGCCCCGGCAGTCAACGCGGTCGCCCTGCATGTCCGTCAACAGCCCGCCCGGCCGCCCAACGTCGTCCTCATCATGATGGATGACCTGGGATACGGCGACCTCGGAAGCTACGGCGCGCCGGATGCACGAACACCCAACGTCGATCGCCTGGCGCGACAGGGCGTGCGGCTGACCGACGCGTACGCCAACGGCGCCGTCTGCACCGCCACGCGCGCCGCCCTCATCAGCGGTCGCTACCAGCAGCGCGCCGGGCTGGAATGGGTGCTCACCGGCTCACCGGCGGATCGGAACCGCGGCCTGCCGGTCACCGGCACCTCTCTCCCCGCGCTCCTCAAGACGGCCGGCTACGCAACCGGGCTCGTCGGCAAATGGCACCTCGGCTGGAAGCCGGAGTTCGGGCCGAACGCCCACGGATTCGACGAATTCTTCGGGTTCCTGAGCGGAGCGCACGATTACTACTCGAACGTCGCGGATGGGCCGCCCGATCTCTACGAAAATGCGACGCCGGTCGAGCCTTCCGGGTATCTCACCGATGAGATCACGCGACACGGCGTCAGCTTCATCACGCGTCACGCTGCCGAGGGCGGACCGTTCTTCCTCGAGGTCGCCTACAACGCGGCTCACTGGCCCTTCGAACCACCGGGTCGGCCCCCGAGCATAGCGGAGCGGAGCGTCTCACGGCGGCTCCGGCAGATGCCCGGCGATTCCCTGCCCGCCACGCGCCAGGACTACCTGCAGATGCTCGAGCGGGCCGATCAGGGCGTCGGTGAGATCCTGGCCGAGCTCGATCGGTTGGACCTGGCGCAGAACACGCTGGTCATCTTCACGAACGACAATGGCGGCGAGTGGCTCTCGCGCAACGCGCCGCTGTTCCATCGCAAGGGCACGCTGTGGGAAGGCGGTATCCGGGTGCCGTTGATCCTGCGCTGGCCCGGCGTCCTGCCGGCGGGGAGGACGTCCGCGCAGGTGGCCATCACGATGGATCTGACCGCGTCCATCCTGGCGGCCGCTGGGGTCCGCCTGCCCCCCGGCTATCATCCGGACGGGATGGACATCCTGCCCATCCTGCGCGGGAAGGCGCCGCTGCACGACCGCCGGCTGTTCTGGCGCATCGCGCAGCCGAACCGTCGGCAGCAGGCGGTCAGGTCCGGGCGCTGGAAGCTGCTGATCGACGGGGGCCAGCTACTGCTGTTCGATGTCGTCGGCGACCCTGGCGAACGTACCGATCTCGCCGCACGACGTCCGGACATGGTCGGCAAGCTCGCACGCCTGCTGGCCGACTGGGAGCGGGATGTCGGCGGGGGAGTCAGCAGCCGGTGAGCGTGCTGGCCGCAGAGTCACCGGTGAGAGGCAACGAATCTCGTGTCGCCGCACCGCATCCCGAGCGGAGCGCGGGACCTGCCCCGCGGGTGTCTCAACCCCGCGAAACAGGTCCCGCGCTCCGTTCGGGATGATGGTGTCCGGGTGAATCGTCATGCGTGAAACTCATCAGATCGAGCTTCACGGGGTGACTGAGTCGCCGCGTTCCCGAGTCGAATCAGTCGTGGATACCGGGGCCGCGGTCACGGCGGAGTCCGCCACCGCCCCGCGCGACCGCCACTGCGCCACCTCCTGCTCGAACTCCCGCGAGAGCGCCGCTACGTCCACCGACGACGTGTCGGACCCGGTCCCGTGCGCTCTCACCCGCTCCAGGCCGACCGCGGCCTTCGCGTACGTGCTGTCGGCCTCGAGTGCGGCCCGGTACGCCTGGGTGGCGCTGGTGAAATGGCCCGACCGCTCGAGCGCGGTACCGAAGTTGTTCTGGAAGACCGGCACATTGCCGCGGATCTCGACGGCGCGGGCGAGCGGCCGCAGGGCGTCGGTGCTCCGGCCCGTCTGGATGTAGATGTAGCCGAGGTTGTTCATCGCCCAGACGTCGTGATCGTCGAGCGCAAGGGCCTGCTGGTAGGCGTCGATCGCCTCGTCCGGCCGGCCCAGCTCATATTTGGTTCGGCCGAGCAGCCGGAGCCCCTCGCCCGAGAGCGGCTCGGCGCCGAGTGCCTTCTCTACCCGCTCGAGCGCGTCCTGAGGACGGCCAGACTCGATCAGCACGCGCGCGGAGTTGAACAGGCTCTTCCGGTGCGTCGGCTCGAGCCGCAGGGCGGCGTCGAACGCCTCGAGGGCGAGACTGTCGTCTCCGCTCTTCCACGCCGAGAGGCCGAGCATGTAATGACCCCAGGCGTTGTCTGGGTTGCTCTCGCTGTACGCCTGGAACATTCCCGCCGCCTCCTCGTAGCTGCCGCGGTGGTACGCGCGCTCGGCGTCCGCGTAGCTCGGGGCGATGGTGGGCACTGCGATGGCGCGGAGCTTCTCGCCGGTGGTGCCGGCCGGTGTGGTCGGAGACGGCGCGGCGCCGGTGGAGGCGGTGGTGGTCGAGTCGGCCGCGGCCGATTCGGTCGCCGAGCCGGAGGTCTGGCGCTCGCCGCGGTCGGAGCAGCCGGCGGCGAGCGGCAGCAGGGCGGCGGTGAGAAGGACGCTGAGATAGGGGATGTGGCGGGGCATGGTCTCCTCCTGTGGTGTGGCGCCGAGGGCGCGGGGACTTCGGGTGGCCACAGGGAAGGCAATCGGGCTGCCAGGTGCCGAGCCGGCTGATCTGCATTTCTATGCGGTTCTGCGACAATGACTTGGCTGGCTGAACACCATCGGAGATCGAAGCGATAGTGTCCGACGGGACACGCTCCGGAACGGCGGATCGTGTACGACTGGACACGGCCTTGGCCGGCTTCCAGCGGACGGCTTCACTCGGGTGACCCGCTGCCTGTGTCTCAGCGCAATGTCGCCGCTGCTCAAAGCTGCGAGCACTCCATCAGGGTGACTCGGATTCCCAACTCCCACTCGGACCTCTTACCTCTCACCTCTTACCTCTCTCACCTCTTACCTCTCACCTCTCATCTCCTACCTTTTACCCTACCGCTCACCGCTCACCGCTCACCGCTCCTGATCCCATGCCGCCGCATGATCTTGAGCAGGCTCGCATGGTCCGCCAGCCCGAGCTCCTCCGCCGTCCTCGTCACGTGCCACTCGTTCCGCTCGAGCGCCGCGATCACGATCCGCCGCTCCGCCTCCGCCTTGAGTGCCTGAAACGTCTGCGCGCCCTCCGCCGGCGCGGGCTCCGGGCCGCCCCGGATCTCGGCCGGAACCTGGGCCGGTCCGATCACGTCCCCGTCGGTAGCGATGATCATCCGCTCGACCACATTGCGGAGCTCACGCACGTTGTTGTGGGCCCAGTCGTAGCCCATCAGAAGCTCGAGCGCGTCGGCCGAGATCCGCTTGGCCCGCATCCCGAACCGCTCGCAGATCGATGCCGCGAGCCGCTCGGCAATCTCGGGCACGTCGCTCCGCCGGTCCCGCAGCGGGGGTACGGCGATCCGGTGGACGTTGACGCGATAGTACAGATCCTCCCGGAACCGGCCTTCGCGCACCTCGGACTCGAGATCCCGGTTGGTCGCCGCGACCACTCTCGCCTCCACCGGGATCGAGCGCGTGGCGCCGACCCGTGCCACCCGGCGCTCCTCGAGCACCCGCAGCAGCTTGGCCTGCGCGGCCGGCGGCAGTTCCCCGATCTCGTCGAGAAACAGCGTACCGCGCTCGGCCGCCTCGAACGCGCCCTTCCGGGTAACGCTTGCGCCGGTGAACGCCCCGCGCTCGTGGCCGAACAGCTCGCTCTCGATCAGGTTCTCGGGCAGCGCGGCGCAATTGATCGGAATGAACGGCGCGGCCGGGTTGGCGCCGAGGCGGTGCAGCTCGCGCGCGACCAGCTCCTTGCCCGTCCCGCTCTCGCCCGTGACGAGCACGGTGCTCGGCACCGGCGCCACCCGGCCGATCTGTTCGCGCAGCCGCAGCATGGCCGCGCTGCCGCCCACCAGCGAGGTCTCGCCGTCGAGGCGGCGGCGCAGGGTTCGCACCTCGGCGTGCAGCCGCCGCCGCTCGAGCGCGAGCTCGATCTCCCGCACGACCCGCTCGACCGGCTCCGCCTTGTCGATGAAGCCGTAGGCACCGAGCCGGATGGCCTGGATGCAGCGGTCGTAGTCGCCGGTGCCGGTGTAGACGATGACCGGGATCTCGGAGCCGCGCCGCTCGAGCGCGCGGAGCACCTCGAATCCGTCCATCCCCGGCATCTCGAGGTCGAGGATGACGCAGTCCACCGGCTCGCCGCCGAGCCGTTCGAGCGCCTCGCGCCCGTCGTGGGCTACGTGGACCTCGTACCCACCCAGCCGCTGGAGATCGTAGGCGTACTGCTCGGCCATCGCGGGTGCGTCGTCCACCACCAGCACGAGCGTCACGCTCGGCTCCCGTCCGCGCCCGGCGGCGCCACGCCTGCGGGCAAGTCGATGATGGCCCGGGTCCCGGCGCCGGGGGCGGTCTCGATGCGCAGGGTCCCGCCCAGGTCGAGCACCAGCCGGCGAACGATCGACAGCCCGAGTCCGGTACCGCCCTCCTTGGTCGTGTGGAAGTCCTCGAACGCACGATCGAGTTGCGCCCGGTTCATTCCCGGGCCGGTGTCGCCCACAGTCACGCGCACGAGCGCGCCCGCCGGGGACGTGATCCGCTCGGTACCCACCGTCACCACGCCGCCGTTGCCGTCCGCCACGCTGTCCACCGCGTTGCTCACCAGATTCTCCAGGATGCGGCGAAGGACCAGCGGGTCGGCCGGGACAGGCGGCAGCGCGGATGCCAGCTCGGCGGCGACGGTGCCGCGCCCCGAGGGGGCGCCATGCACGACCTCCTCCACCACCGCGTTCACGTCGCACGCCTCCCGCCGCGCGGCGGGCGAGAGCCGGGCGTAGTTGCGGGCCAGGGTGTCGAGGTATTCGAGGCTCGATTCGAGCGTGCCGCGCCGCTCATTGAATACGCGTGGGAGCGATGCGGGATCGTCGCGCGCCACCTGCGCGAGATGCCGGAGCACGTTCCGGATCGGCACCAACCCGTTCTTGATGTCGTGGTTCACCTGGCGGGCCAGGTCGCCGGTGGCGACGCGGCGCTCTGCGTCGCGGAGTCGAGCGGTGCCTAGCCGGAGTCGCTCGGTCATCGCGCCGAGGACGCCGGCCAGCGCGCCGATCTCGTCATCGCGGTCGCTCGCGAACGGCTGGTCCAGCCGGTCGAAGTCGATCGCGGCCGTCTGCTCGGCCAGCCTGGTGAGCGGACGGCTGATCCGCGACGACAGCCATCCCGCCAGGACCAGTGCGAGCGCGAGCGTGGCAGCCAGGGCGGCGAGAAACCAGAGGTCGAGGCTCCGCCGCAGCGCGGCGAGCGTGGCTCCCGATTGGGTGACAACGATCCGCGCGGTGTCGAGCGACGGCCCGCTCGCGGTCAGCAGGTCCAGAAAGGGCAGCGCCACTCTGGTGACGACGACACCGCCGAGGGCCGTGTCCATCGACACGCCCGGATACGTGAGCTGGAGGGAAAGATCCGGATCTCGCGCGAGCTCCCCGCGCAGCCGCTCCTCGACCGCGGCGCCGCCGACGAGAGTGAACCGCTCGCCGCCCACGCGGAGCGAGTCCACCCGCGCCAGCACCACCAGCATCGAGTCGGCCGTACGCGCGCGCACCAGCACGGGCGCCCCTCGGGCCTCCGCGAGCGCGCGCGGCAGCTCCGGCTCCACGCGGTCGAACTCGTTGCGGAAGTGACCGGAGCTCACGATGCGGCCGGCGCTGTCCTGGATCTGCAGCAGCGACAGCCCCGACGCGCGCATTGCGCCGCCGGCCAGATCGAGCAGGGCCCGCCTCGCCTGTGCCTCGGGACCCACGACGCCCAGCCGGAACCGGTTGTCGGCTGCGAGTTGGGCGGCCAGGCTGCCCAGCCGGGCGGCGACGCCCGCACTCTCGCGGCCCAGCTCGTCGCGCAGCGCCGTCGTCGCCGCGCCGCCGCGCCGCGCGTTCTCCGCGGTGAGGCGCCGCCCCATCTCGCGCCGCACGCCGAAGGCGAGCACGCCCAGCGGGACCAGCACGGCCAGGCCGAACGCGAGGAAAAGCCGGGTGCGAAAGCTCATGGCGACGGTGCACGGGTGGCGGGACCGTCCGGCGTACGGAGCGTGCCATCCCAGCCGACCACCAGCGGCGGCGTGCCGCGCCGGAGGATGGCGTGCTCCCGGGTCTCGACCAGCCCGACCGCGGCCGCGTCCGCCGGCCAGTCGGCAACCGCCCTGCAGGGCACGAGCGCGTGGCTCGGCACGGCCACGACATAGGCGCGCTCGCTGCCGGCGCGGAGCGCCGCGGAGAGGTCGTCGTCCGAGAAGCCGCGCGCCGTCAGTGCCTCGGCTCCCGCGAGCGCGACCAGCCGCTCGGCCAGCGCGCGCGCCCGCGCGTCATCCTCGGCGTAGGCGACGGCGCTCGAGTGTCGCGGCACGGCCGAGGGAGGCCGGCCGCAATCGCCGACCTCGTCCCACCAGAACGGCCGTGCTGCGGGGCGCGCGTCGACTCGCACCGCATCGCGTGCGAGGCCGGCCCGGAACCCCGCGGTATCCGGCGGCACCGCTGGTCCCAGGGAGCTGCCGGCCGGAACGAGCAGCACGTAGACCCGGCTCCATGGCAGCGGCACTCCCGTGAGGCCGGGTCGCTGGGCCGCGTAGTCCAGCAGGGCGGGATCGTCGCTCACGACCAGGTCCGCGGCGCCATCCAGCGCGTCGCGCAGGTCGCCGCCCGGAGCCCGGGCATCCAGCGTGGTCGGCCGCGGTCGGGAGCGGGGGACACCGAGAGCCGGATCGGCGAACAGCGGCGGCACCGAGGCGCGCGGCGCCGCGAATCCCACGACGATACGACGATCATCGAGCGGGAGCAGTGACTCGGCGCCGGAGAGCCGGAGCGCTTCGCTCGCCGGAGCACTGGCCCGCCAGGCGGCCACGAGGGCCGCCGCGGTCCAGCGGGGCCCGTCCGTTCCGTCGGTCGATGAATCGAGCCGGATGGTCCAGAACCGTCCGGAGGAGTCGCGCGACCACGCCGTCGCCAGAGCGGGCAGCGCACGTCCCTCGCAATCCAGCCGCACCGGCGGTTCCAGCGAGTCGGTACGCCTGGCTCGCTCCGCGTCCGCCGCTTCGGCGAACACGGCCGTCACCGGACGCGGCGTGCCGGCGCTGTCGGCCACGATCAGGCAGGACGGCGCGACCGCTGGGGCGGCGCCGGGTGAAGGACTGGGAGCTGGACGGGACGCGCAGCCGGCGGTCAGCGCCCCGGTAATCAGGCAGGTCAGGGGCAACGCGCGCGACCCTGAGCGGCGGGACGGGCGCGGGGGTGACATGGGTGCCGCTCAGGGCTCCGCGACGACGAACGGACTGCCGCCGAGCCGTGCCTTGAGACGGCCGACCGCGGTCTGCGCCTCGGCGCGCGACGCGAACTCTCCCGCGCGCACCTTGTACAGGCCCTTCTCCTGCACCGTAACCGTCGTGAACCCGGCGCCGCGCGCACGTGCCGCGATGCTCTCGGCAGCCGCCTGGGTGGCTACCGCGGCGATCTGTACCCGGTAGGCCGATCTCGGTGCGGGTTTGGCGGGCGCCGCCGGCGCAGAAGGAGTCGGTGCCGGCGGCCTAGTCGCGGAATCAGGGCTCGGTGCCGGCGCCCCAGGTGTGGTGTCGGGCTTTGCTGCCTGACCGCTGTCCGCTCCCGCCACGGCCGCTCCCGTGTCCGCGGTCATGTTGCACCGCTGATAGAGGTAGCCGAGTTGGTTCTGAAGCTCGACGTCGCTCCCGGCCTGTGCCATTCCGTCCGCGACCCAGCGGCAGGCGCTGGCGGGCTTGTTGTCGTCGAAGTAGGCGCGCCCGGCCCAGTAGGCGGCCTGCGCCAGGAGCGGGGTAGCCGGGAAGTCGAGCCGGAGCCGCTCGAGGTTGCGCTCCGCGCCCTCGAGGTTCCGCGTGGCGTAGTCCATCTGCACGAGGCGGAGCAGCGCGTCGTCGGCCCAGGAGGACGTGGCGTACTCGACGGCCACCCGCTGGAGCGCCCGGCGCATGTCCGCCGCGGAGCCGGCGACCATTGCCTGGGTGTAGAGGATCTGCGGGTAGAGCGTGTCGGTCGGCGGCGTGGCGGCGAGCAGCCGCTGGACCTCAGCGCGCGCCGAGTCGCTCTGGCCTTCCTGCGCGGCGCGCACGGCGTTCGCCAGCCGCGGGTCGGTCTGGGCACGGGCCGGAGCGGTGCCGAGCAGCAGCGCGCCCGCGGCGAGCGCCGCGATTGGGAATGCGCTCACGCCGCCTCCGCGCGGCTGACCGTCAGCCGGAGCACCAGGTCGGTGAGGATCCCGCGCTCGTCGGAGATCGTGGTGTGTTTGAGCGCCTGGTCGGCGTCCCGCGCGGCGCGGAGCGCTTCCCGCACGCGGGCCGCGGGCCACGCGGCCGCCCAGCGTGTCCAGCTCGCGCTCTCCCGCTTCCAGTCGGGCAGGCCGAACAGCCGGAGCTGGCGCAGCCGGTCGAACACGAGCCGCTCGAGGCCCGCGCCGCGCAGGCGCCGGTCATAGTGGCTCCGCGCGAGCCCGACGCCCACGAACGTCGTCCCCATGAGCGTGATGAGTCGCACCCCGGTCACCCCCGGCTGATCGAGCAGCGGGCCGAGCATGGCGGCGGCCCGGCCCGCCGTGCCGTCGAGGACCGCGTCGCGCCAGTCGTAGATCGTCTCGCCGTGCCGGATGCCCACGAGCCCGCCCACCTGCTCGGCGGTGAGCGGCGCGCCCGCGGGGAGCGCCGCCAGCTTCTGGAGCTCCGCGCCCACCGAGCCGAGATCGTTGCCGGTCGCGGCCAGGAGATGATCGGCCGCCGCTTCCTCCAGTAAAACGCCCAGTGTGGCCGCGCGCCGGAGCAGCCAGCGCCGCGCGCGCTCCGGGGGGAGTGGGTCGCAGGCCACCGCGTACGCGCCGCGAACGAGCTCCTTGTCCGGCTCGCTCTCCTTGTCCCGGTCCGCCGGCGCGCTCTGGACCAGGACCACCACCGTCTCCGCGGCCGGGCGCTCGAGGTACTCGAGAAACGCCGCCCGCGCCTTGGGCTTCCGTTTCCATCCTTCGACCTCGCGCAGCACCACCACACGCCGCTCCGCCATCATCGGCAGGGTGGTGCAGAGCGAGAAGATGGCCTCGGGATCGAGTTGCCCGGCCGAGCACTGGTCGAAGTTGAAGTCGCGCAGGGCAGGATCGAGCGAGCGGGTGACGATGGCCTGGACCGCCTCGTCCTTCAGGATGTCCTCGGGGCCGTGCAGGTAGTACACCCGCGCCAGTTCGCCCTTGGAGAGCGAGCGCAGCAGCGCGTCGTACGTATGAGCGGGCATGACGGAATTGTAGGCGGGGAGCGCGGAAACGGCTATCGGCGAGGGCGGACGCATTGCACGAAGAGCAGGCTCGCCAGCGTCTTGCCGTCCTGGATCTCACCGCGGCGCACCATCTCCATCACCGCCGACCAGCGCAGGGTGTGCAGCTCCATGAACTCATCGGCCTCGCGGTGCTGGGCCCCCGCATCGAGCCCGTGCGCCAGGAAGAGGTGGATCCGCTCGTCGGTAAAGCCCGGGGTGGTGTAGATGGTCGTGAGCCGCTCGAGGGTGGCGGCACGCATCCCGGTCTCCTCTTCGAGCTCCCGCCGGGCGCAGGCCTCCGGCGCCTCGCCCGCGTCGAGCCGCCCGGCCGGGACTTCCCAGATGAAGCCGCCGGCCGCGTGGCGGAACTGGCGGATGAGCAGGACCCGCGGGTCGGCGTCAGCGGGGCCGTCGAGGAACGGGACCACCGCCGCCGCGCCCGGGTGGCGCAGCATCTCGAGCTGCCCGGTGGTACCGTCGGGGAACCGTACGGTATCGAGCTCGAGGTTGACGATGCGGCCGGTGTAGAGCCGCTCGGTGGAGATCAGGGTCATCGGTCGGTCACCAGCTCCGCACCCACGCCACGGGGATCTTGAACCCCTCGGCGAAGAGGTAGCGGAGCTCCAGGACGGGGTTGTCCGAGATGGGGCTGCTCTCGGTGGGCGAGGTGTACGCCTCGAGCGCCGTGCGGCGGGCCTCGAGCCGGAGGCGGAACATGTGGAACGGGTCGCTCACCAGGAGCACGCGCCGGAGGCCGCGCGGCCGGAGCCACCCCGCCACCGCGCTCATGGAGGCCATCGTGGTGCGCCCCTCGGCCTGGGCCACGACCGCGTCTCCGGGCACTCCGTGGGCAATCAGGTAGCGCCGGCCGACCACCGCTTCACTGATCGTGTCCCCGCGGCCCACCCCGCCGCTCACGATGACGAGTGGCGCCGACCGGTCGCGGTAGAGGGAGAGCGCATGGTCCAGCCGCGCGCGCAGCACCGGCGACGGCCGCCCGTTGTACTGGGCCGCGCCCAGCACCACGATGGCATCCACCGGCCGGCGCTGATCCTGCTGGCTCACCACCAGAACCAGGATGAGTGAGACGGTGTACGCCAGGCCCGCGAGGACCAGCAGGAGGACGGCCGCCGTGACGAACGGGCGAAGCGCGCGGCGCACTACAGATCGAACGCTTCGCCGTGCTTCGGCAGGACGACGTCGCGCACCCCCTCCTCGCGCAGGATCGTGGCCATCGCGCCGAGCGCGGGTGGCTCGCCATGGACCACGAAGGCCCGGCGGATGGGTCCGCCCAAGCGGCGGATCCACGCCCGGAGCTCGCCGCGGTCGGCGTGGGCGGAGTAGCCGCCGATGGTCTCGACCTCGGCCCGGCGGGGATACTCGTCGCCCAGGATGCGCACCATGTCCTCGCCGCTCTGGATCCGGCGGCCGAGGGTGTGCTCGGCCTGGAAGCCGACGAACAGGACCAGGTTCCGGTGGTCGCCGATCCCGTTGATCAGGTGGTGCAGGATCCGCCCCGACTCCGCCATTCCGCTCGCGGCGATGATGACCGCCGGCCCCCGCAGCTCGTTCAGCGCCTTCGACTCGGCCACGTCCCGGATGTAGCGCACCAGCGGGAAGTCGAACAGCCGCGCGCCCTCCGCTACGAGCTTCTCCCGCTGGTCGAAGATCTCCGGGTGCATGCGGAAGACGGTCGTCGTCTCCACCGCCAGCGGACTGTCGATGAAGATCGGCAGCTCGGGGATCCGCCGGGCCCGCCAGAGCTGGTGGAGACCGTACACGATCTCCTGCACCCGGCCGAGCGCGAAGGCGGGGAGGAGCACCTTGCCGCCCCGCGCCGCCGTCCGCCGCACCGCCTCGGCCAGCCGCTCCTCCGCGCCGGGCACCGACTCGTGGTCGCGGTCCGCGTAGGTGGACTCGATGATGAGGGTGTCCACCGGGCCGGACGGCGGCTCGGGGTCGCGGATGATGGGGAGTCCGGGGCGTCCGATGTCGCCCGAAAAGACCAGACGATGGCTCCCGCCCTCGGTGATGCGGAGATCCACTGTGGCGGAGCCGAGGATGTGGCCCGCCTCCACGAACTCGAGGGCGAGATGTTTCCGGAGGTGGGTGATCCGCCGGTACGGTACCCCCACCATGAGGTCCTGCACCTCGATGGCGTCGGCCAGGTTGTACAGCGGCTCGCTCTCGGGGCCGGCCTTTCCGCGCCGCTGGAGGTACTGGTGATCCTTCTCCTGGATGTGTGCCGAGTCGGGGAGCATCACCGCGCAGAGGTCGCGTGTGGCCGGGGTGGCGTGGATCGGGCCGTGGAACCCGTGGCGGACCAGGAGCGGCAGCCGCCCGGAATGGTCGATGTGGGCGTGGCTGAGGACCACGCCGTCGAGCCGGCGCGGATCGAACGGCAACCGCGCGTTGAGCTCGTGGCTCCGGGCGCGGTGTCCCTGGAACAGACCCGCGTCGAGCAGGAACCGGCCGCCGGCCGCCTCCAGCAGGTGCATGGAGCCGGTCACCTGTCCGGCGGCGCCCCAGAAGGTCAGGCGGATGCCGGTCACGCGACTGTCCGGAGTGGAATGATGGGCCTCACTGGTGGCGGGTGCCGAAGAGCCGGTCGCCGGCGTCGCCGAGCCCCGGCAGGATGTAGCCGACCTCGTTGAGCTGCCGGTCGAGCGCGGCGGTGTAGATCGGGACGTCGGGATGGGCGTCGAGCATGCGGCGGACGCCTTCGGGCGCCGCGACGATCGAGAGGAACCGGATCCGGCGCGCGCCGGCGTGTTTCAGGGTGCTCACCGCAGCGACGCCCGACCCGCCGGTGGCGAGCATGGGATCGAGCACGTAGAAGTCGCGCTCGACCTCATCGGCCGGGATCTTGAAGTAGTAGTCCACCGGCTTGAGCGTGTCGTGATCCCGGTAGAGTCCGATGTGCCCTACGCGCGCCGAGGGGATGAGGTGCGCGATCCCTTCCACCATGCCGAGGCCCGCCCGCAAGATGGGGACGAGCGTCAGCTTCTTCCCCGAAACCTGGCGGCCGGTCATTCGCTCCAGCGGCGTCTCGATCTCCACCGGCTGGGTGGGGAGGTCCTTGGTGGCCTCGTAGGCCATGAGCACCGCGATCTCGCTCACGAGCTGCTTGAAGTCGCGGGTGCTGGTCTCCCGGTCGCGGAGGATGGTGAGCTTGTGCTGGATGAGCGGGTGGTCGAGGACGATGAGGTTGGGGAAGGGGGGCTCGGCCATGCAACAATATATGCCCGGTCGTGCCCTACCGCGTCCGGGTCTCCCCCGTCTTCGGATCGATGTCCAGCTTGGTCTTCGTGCCGCCCTTGCGGACCTCGACCTCCCAGAACCCGTCGTCGTAATCTACTTCGGTGACCGGGCCGAGCTTCTGGTCCTCGACGGACTTGATGAGCTCGGAGAGCGGCCTGGCGTCCTCGGGCGGGAGGACCTCGTGGGCGTCGGCGCGCTCCTTCCGGCGGTCCACGGCCCCGGTTTTCGGGTCGAGGTAGAGCGTCGTCTTCCTGCCGTCCTTGTGGACTTCCACTTCCCAGCGGCCGTGGTCGAGGTCGGCCTCGGTGATGGAGCCCAGCTGCTGGTCTTCGATGGATTTGATGATCTCGGACAGGGGCTTCTCGGCCTGGCCGCGCGCTTCGCTCGGGGTCGCCAGGCCGGCCGCGGACAGGAGCACGCCCGCGCGGATGGCCGTCGTCATGCTGGTGTTCATAGCACGCCTCCAGTTCGTCGGGCGGGTGAACGGGCCCGTCCGGTGATGCTAGAGGGAGTCCACCGAAAGAACAAGCCGGCCGAATGGGTCGATGCTGCTCCCGTGTGCGACGGCCGGAACGATCCGGCTAGAGCCGCAAGGCGACGCTGTGGCAGACCAGCTCGTCCTGGCGGCAAACGCTCGCGCGGAGCGTGCCGCGGACCCGGTCGTGGCGGCCCGGCAGGCGAGCGCTGGGCGGCTCGGCGAAGTAGGCGGAGTCTGCAGTGCGGCGTCCGGTGACGAAGCGGACGATCGTGCCGTTCGGGAGCTCGAGCGCGGGGGCGAGACGGGCGTTGATCTCGAGGCCCGGGGCCGCGAGGAGGGTGAGGCGGGTGTCGGGGCCGGCGGGCGCCGTGCGGAGGCGCAGGAGTGCGGGCGTACCGGCCGGGCTTGCGCAGGAGGCGAGGACGCCGGCGGCGAACACGGCCACCGCGGTCTTCCTGAGCCGCGCCCCCATACGCGGCCCTCTCACTCTGCCAGCAACTCCTGAATCCGCCCATCCCACGTCCGATAGGTCCCGTCGTTCAGGTGGAATTCCCCGTATCCCTCGTATCTGATGTTCCCCCGCCGGTCGATGAGCACGAAGCTCGGCCAGTACCGGATGCCGTACAGCTCCCAGGTCTTCGAGTCGTTGTCCTGCGCGTTGGGATACTCGATCCCGTACTTCCGGAGCGCCCACTCGACGTTTGCCTTGTCGTGCTCCCCGGCCCAGGGCGGGAACTCCGGCGTGTGAATGCCGATCAGCGTGAGCCCCTGGTCCCGGTACTTCCGGTCGAAGTCGACCAGCGAGGGCACCGTGTTGGTGCAGTTCCAGCAGGTGAAGACCCAGAAGTTGAGCAGGACGACGCGCCCTTCGAGCTCCGGGAGCGTGAGGGGATGGTCGGTGTTGAGCCAGCTCGCGTTGCGCCAGGCGGGCGCGGGGGCGCCGACCCGGGCCCGGGGGCGCGTTGCCAGCATCTGAGCTTGGGCGCGGCTGGCCGGTTCCAGTCCGTATCCGCCGGCCGCGGCGGCAAGGATGGTGAGGGCAACAGGCAGGGCAGGGCGGGGCATCGTGCTCTCCGGCAGCGGTTGTCGAGGGAACGCCGCCGGTGGCCAACTGGTTTGGTCCGAGTCCCTTGGCGAGCCCTGACGCCCTTTCTATATTCCCTCCCCCACGGCCAGGTAGCTCAGTTGGTAGAGCAGCGGACTGAAAATCCGCGTGTCGGGGGTTCGATTCCCTCTCTGGCCATTGCCCTCACGGCTCCCAATTGTACCTAAACTGTACCTGTACGATTCCGGCGCGAGCTCATCAGGCCTGATCTGGACATCCGCCTGATGGATGTCGTCCTTGCGCCGAGTAGTGGCGGGGGGCATCTGTCGCCGCTCTGCTTCGGCTTGGCTGCGCGTGAGCGCACGTCGCATGATTATCGCCTGGGCGAATGACACGCCACTACCGCCGGAACCGCCTCCGGGCGAGGTCATCCGTAGTTGCGGTCCGCGCGGAACGCAGGAGCGATCCGCCCTCAGAGGTCCCCTCGACGCGGAAGCTCAGCGCGAGTTGGGCAAAACCGGGCCCAACGAGATGGTCCGGCGCGACAGAGTGCCACCCGCACGACGCGCACCAAGCGCGACCGGCCATGGCGGTCGTGCACGACGCACCGGACGCCCGGCTCGTCCTCTTCCGCCTTGCCGTGGGTTCAAGCCGTCCCGCTACATACCTCCGTGTCCTCGGTGGTGCTCCACGTCCTCTCGGGGTCGGGGCTGGTGAGCAGCCGATGGCGAGCGTGATGTGCGCGCCGGCATGATCGTTGCCTACGAGCCCCAGGAACCTCACGGGATGCGAGCGCTGACTGAGGAGTTGATCGTGCTCGCCGTCATCGCCCCTCGGCCGGCAAGCCGCCGAAGCCCTCTGGAGTAGTACAGCTGGAATTTCCCAGGCACTGGCCGCTCAGGCAGCCACCACGCCGAACCACTTGCCGATGACCGCCGTCAGGCCCATCGCCAGAGCGCCCCAGAACACGACACGCAAGGTCCCCACCCAGGGCCGTGCCCCGCCGGCCCTGGCCGCCACCGCACCCAGCAGGCCGAGGCAGACGAGCGAGGCGCCCGCGACCAGGGTCACGAGCCAGCGAGTCGAGCTGAAGCTTGCCACGAGCAGGGGCAGGGCTGCTCCAACGGCGAAGGTGAGCGCCGAGGTCAGCGCGGCCTGTACCGGCCGCGCCTGCAGCGCCCCCGAGATGCCCAGTTCGTCGCGCGCATGAGCACCGAGCGCATTGTGGGCCATCAGCTGCGCCGCCACCTCGACTGCGAGCGTGGGCGTGAGACCGCGGTGCTCGTATATCGCGGCCAGTTCCGCGTGCTCCGCCACGGGGCTTCCGGCCAACTCGTCCCGCTCACGCACCAGATCCGCCTGCTCGGTATCGGCCTGGGAGCTCACCGAGACGTACTCACCCGCCGCCATCGACATCGCGCCCGCCACGAGCCCGGCCACTCCCGCGACGAGCACGGCCGAGCGCGAGGCCTCGGCGGTAGCGACCCCGAGCACCAGGCTTGCGGTCGACACGATGCCGTCGTTGGCTCCCAGGACGGCCGCCCGCAGCCAGCCGATGCGCTCCGTACGATGCAACTCCGGGTGGATCGTCCGCATGCAGGCTCGCTCCGAAGTGGGAGACGCGGATCGCGGTCCCGGCACCCGCCGCCGGCCGGCGAGGTCGGCTTCTAGGTACTTGTCGAGTCCGGCGGCGCCGCCATTGCGGCTGTCGGGCGGATCTCGTCATGCCGGATCTGACCGCCGTCGAGCGCGGCGAGCGCAAAGAGCGATGCGCTCACTATCAGGCCGACCAGCACGGCGATGCTGACGTCGCTTCGGTACGGCCGCCCGCCGCGTGCGAGCCACAGCCCCACGAGAGCGGCCGCACCGGTCACCAGCACCGCGATCAGTCCGGCCTCGGCACGCTCCTCATGCACCTCGACGCGCCGCTCATCGAACCACGGCTGGTTCTCCACTTGCTCTTCGGCCGGCTCGCCGGAGAGGTAGACGGGAATTGTCGTTACGGCGAGCAGCACCGCCAGCAGCAGACCGATCTGCGTGACGTCGCGTGAGCGGCGGAGGAGGCCCCAGATCAGAACCAACGGCGCGAAAAGCATGGTCCCGAGCACGGGGATGTGGTTCAGGACGAGGTGCAGATGAGCGGGACTGAGGTCCATACGGCCCTCCGAGAATGCTGGGCGTGAGGCGATGCTACCCGATTCCAAACATTGCGCGAGATCGCGCGCGCGCCAAGACCTTCGTGCGAATGCAGGCAGACTCTCCATCGACACGCGGCGCGCAGGGCGTTAATGATCGCTGCTACGTCGAGCCGTTGTGAGGGCGAGGCGGCAGCAGCGCTCAATCGTCGATCAGTTGGTAAGCCGAGGTCCAAAAATCGAGAATGAAATCGGCAGTGGCCAACCGGTCTGGACGGCGCTGGGTCATGAGGATGCCCACCAGCTCCTCCTGCGGGTCGACCCAGCACGACGTACCGAAGGCGCCGTCCCAACCGAAGCGCCCAGGCACGTCCGCCAGATCGTGGCGCGCCGTGATGATCCCCAGGCCGAGGCCCCAACCGTGTCCTTCCCAGAAGTGCTCGAAGAACGGCGAGGCCGCCTTCTGCCCGGGCGTGAGGTGGTCCATGGTCATCAGCTCGATCGATGGCCGTGATAAGATGCGCTCACCGCCGGAGCCGCCGTTCCCCAGCATCATCCGACCGAAGGCGCGGAGATCGTCGACCGTCGAGACGAGCCCTCCGGCACCGGATTCGAACACCGGCGGCTGTGCGGCATAGCCACCACGCGCCTCTTCCAGGACGACGAGCTTGCCCGTGACCATGTCCGTCCCATAGCAGCCCAGGAGCCGATCGAGCTTCGCCTCAGGGACCTGGAAGCCGGTCTCCGTCATTCCGAGCGGCTCGAAGATGCGCTCATGAAGGAAAGCTCCCAGTGACTTGCCGGAGATGCGAGCGATCAGCACGCCCAGTATCTCGCCACTCATATGGTACAGCCATCGTTCGCCCGGTTGATGCGCGAGCGGGAGATTGCCCAAGCGCGTCATGAATTCGTCGGGTGTGCCGGCGAACGGCCATTCGCTCAGGGGCAGGTGCGCCTCCGCCAGCGCCCTCTGCAGCGGACACGTCGGCGCCAGGAAGGCCACCTCACCGTAGCCCGATCTAAACGTGAGGAGGTCGCGCAGCGTGATCGGGCGCTTCGCGGGCACCGTGTCGTCGAGCGGGCTCTCAATCGCACGTAAGACCCTGCGCTCCCTCAGCTCTGGCAGCCATTCGTCGACCGGGTCGTCGAGCCTGACCTTGCACTCCTCTACGAGGATCATGGCACCGACTGCCGTGATCGGCTTGGTCGTGGAGGCGAGCCGGAAGATCGTGTCTCGCCGCATCGGAACGTCACTGTCGAAGGCTGTGGTGCCGATCGTCTCTACGTGCTCTCGCCCGCGGTGGTGGACGAGCGCGACGAGCCCGGGGATCAGGCCACTTTCGACGTGGCGTTGTAGGGTGGCGTGCATTCGAGCCAGGCGCACGCGCGAGAAGCCTTTCCTCTCGACCTTTGACGTACGGGTGGATGTTGTCCTGGGGCTCTGAAGATCAAGGGAGTTGAGCATTGTGTGATCCGGTGCAAGAGCGAGGGCTGTGGGGACGCCTGCGCTCGCAGACCATAGGTAGAGGTACCTTCCAGCCTGTGGGCCTAACTAGAGGACGACCCTACTTGGGAAGGTGGCCTGAGATAATGTGGCGGAAGAAACGAAAGCGAGGTGAAAGGAGCGTTAGAATGTCTTCACAGACGGCGGTAGCCGGGGGCGTGGCCTGGGCGCGGTGACCTCGCCCTAGCCTTAGTGGACGTCCACCTGAAGATCTCTGCACCGGTAATTCTGCACGCCGTCAGGCACCCCACACGAGGTTTATTGGGAACTTCAGCCACATGCCCGTGGGGTAGCAGGGGCCCATGCAGAGAGTGCCGACGGCCAGCGGTATCCGACCATCGCCCCGCTGTGGCGCCGGACTTGGGCCGCGCTCACCCCGTCGGCTGCACCCGCGTTGCATCGTCCTGGGCGCACTCAGCGCAACCGATTCCTGTTGGCCGGGTGCACCGGGGACGAGTCACCTGCCAGCCCGGAGTCTGCCGCCCCCGAAGGCATCCTCACTTCTGTCGTGAAGACCCCATTGAAGGGAGGGAAGTACGGTTCGAAGAGTGCGAGTCGGTGGATGCTCAGGGAAGGCTCTACATCCACACGATCATCAATGACAAGGGAAGCACCGCGGTCGGCCAGACCAGTGGCACGACGTATCACCAGGTCGGCGCGACGAAGGACAACGACATTGCAATCGTAGAGTCCCTGCCGAGGGTTGTCAGCTTCGTCAACGTGCTCGACCTCATCGGGCACGGGTCCGCACCGAATCTGGCCATTTCCGAGGAGCTTTCACGTTACGGTCAACGCCACGGGGGTCGTCACTGTGGAACGGGAAACGCAGCAGATCACCTGCGAGTAGCGAATCTGCCGAGGGCAGCGACAACGTCACGGTGGTTGTGACCCGCTTGCTCGCTTGAGTCTGTGATGGAATGCGTGGCCGTCATCGGCGTCCTCCGCGGCGCACCACCAGCCTGGAATCGAACCGGAACGGCTCGCTCCCGACGATGCTCCACTGCCCGGCATCAGGATGGGTCGGATTGAGCAGATAATTCCGCTCCCGCGGGATAATTGCCGAGGGAACCACGAGCACGGCCGGCCGGTCCGTGCCGGTGAGCCAGGCTCGACCGAGCTCCTGCGTCCCGCTGGCCGGCGGCTCCGTTCGCCAATCCGAGGGCAGCCCCGCGACGGAGAGCTCCTCCCGCGAGGCGTCCTCATCGGGGATTTCGATCTCGAACGCCGCGAGCCGGTCCGGCAGCACGTCGGGATCGACGTGCACCAGCCGCTCGAGCGCCGCGAGCGAGAGGCTCTGCGCGGTGTACACCACCCGGATCCCTCTCGGGTGCCACCGCCCCGCGCTGTACAGCCCGCCCAGGCCCTCCAGCGGATTCCGGTCCTCCCGATCGATGCGCCAGACCCGGGTCAGGCGTCGAAGCCCCAGTTGATGCGGAGCAGCTCGTCTTCCACCAGGCGCGCGCCGGACTCACTCTCGAGCAGCTCGATCGGGACCCGGCCCAGGACGCGGCTTGGCCGGCGCAGCCAGGCGGCCGCCTTGGACGAGCTCTGGAATGCCTCTTCCGCGAGCGCGAAGATCCGGGCCAGGCGCGCAGCCCGCTCCGACTCCGCCGTCGTCAGCGGCTTCCGCGTCTGCTTGCGCAACTGGTATGTGCGCTTGGGGGCGATCAGGAAATAGACCTCCTCCCTGCTCAGGAGATCCTCCCGCACCATCCGCTCGACCGACGCGGTGGGCAGACCCCCGCGCACGGCGTCGACCAGGTCGGACTCGGATTCGACCTTCCGCTTGAGCACGGGCGGGCCGCCCAGGATGGCGGCGATCTTGATGGGGGGTGCGGTCATGAGGGCCTCCGCGCAGGTATGCACACAAATATGCGCAATCATGCGCGCTACGGCAAGTGGTCACCGCGTGGCCACCCGCCGGCCACGGGCGCGGTTCGGCCCGACGACGGGCCGCCTTCCTATTTCACCGGCCCGCAGCCAATGTTCGTCTCCGCCTCACGGCCGCCGCAGCCGCGGGCGCGGGCTCAGCGCGGGCTCAGGACCAGCGCGGCGAGGGCGCGACTGGCGGGTGCGCCTGCCCGGATCTCCAACGTCGATTGCCGCCACGCTCCGCAACGCCGAGCCGCCCCCATGCCGGTCGTCGACAGCCCTCCCCACCCATCCATCGCCGACTACGCCATCATCGGCGACTGCCGCTCCGCCGCCGTGATCTCCCGCGACGGCTCGCTCGACTGGCTCTGCTGGCCGCGGTTCGACAGCCCGTCGCTCTTCGGCGCGCTGCTGGATCAAGCCAAAGGCGGCCGCTTTCTGGTGCGGCCCGTGGGCCCGTCCTCCGCCGAGCGCCGCTACGTCCCGGACACCAACGTTCTCGAGACCACCTTCCGGACCTCCTCCGGTGCCCTGCGCCTCACCGACCTCATGCCGGTGTGCTCCGAGGCCGACAAGCGGAGCCAGCTCTGGCCGCAGCACGAGATCCTGCGCACCGTCGAATGCCTGGCCGGTGAGGTGGAAGTCGAGCTCGTGTGCGACCCCCGGCCGGACTACGCCCGCACGACGCCGCGCCTCCGCGACCGCGGCGCCCTGGGCATCCACTACGAGCACCGGGACACGGTGCTCGTCCTCCGTGCCGAGCTGCCGCTCACGCTCTCCGACGACGACGGCGGAGCCCGGGGACGCGCCACGCTCAGAGCGGGGGAGCGACGGCATGTCTCCCTGGTCTTCAGCCAGGGCGAGCCCGCGGTCATCCCGCCGCTCGGCGCGGCCGCCGAGCGGAAGATCCGGACCTCGGTAGGGTGGTGGCGCCAGTGGGCCGCGCGCTGCACCTACGCCGGGCCGTACCGCGAGGCGGTGGTGCGGAGCGCGCTCACCCTCAAGCTCATGGCCTACGCGCCCTCCGGCGCGGTGGTCGCCGCGCCGACCACGTCGCTACCGGAGCAGCCGGGCGGCGCGCGCAACTGGGACTACCGCTACTGCTGGCTGCGCGACGCCTCGCTCACGCTGCAGGCGCTGTTCGACCTGGGATACCCCGCGGAGGCGGAGGCCTTTCTCGCCTGGCTGATCCACACCACCCGCATCAGTTGGCCCGAGCTGCAGATCCTCTACGACGTCTACGGCCGCCCCGACCTGAAAGAGGAACAGCTCGACCACCTCGCCGGCTTCGGCGGCGCCCGCCCGGTACGGGTGGGGAACGCGGCGGAGGGGCAGCTCCAACTCGACGTGTACGGCGAGGTGCTCGACGCGGTCTACCAGTTCGTGCAGCGCGGCGGGCGGCTGGACCGGGCCACCGCGCGCATGCTCGTCGGTTTCGGTGACACCGTGTGCCGGCGCTGGCGGGAGCCGGACGAGGGGATCTGGGAGATCCGCGCCGGGCCGCGCCAGCACACCTACTCCAAGGCGATGTGCTGGGTGGCACTCGACCGGCTGCTCCGGCTCCATACCGCGGGACTGCTCCACGTACCCGCCGCGAGCCTGGCCCGCGAGCGGGCCGCCATCCGCGAGGAGATCGAGCGGCGCGGCTTCGACGAGGATCTGCAGAGCTACGTGAGTGTGCTCGGCGGCGACACGCTGGACGCGAGCCTGCTCCAGCTCGGCCGGTACGGCTACGCCGACCCGAGCTCACCGCGCATGCGCGGCACCCTGGCCGCCGTTCGGGCGCGGCTGGGCCGGAACGGGCTGCTGTACCGCTATCTCGAGGATGACGGGCTCGCGGCGGGCGAAGGAGCCTTCGGGATCTGCAGTTTCTGGGCGGTGACCGCACAGGCGCTCGGCGGGGACCCGCGCGGCGCGACCGAGGCGTTCGAGCACCTCTTGCGCTACGCCAACGACGTGGGTCTGTTCGCCGAGGAGATCGACCCCGGGAGCGGCGCGCCGCTGGGCAACTTTCCCCAGGCGTTCACCCACGTGGGGCTGATCGACGCCGCGCTCACGTTGGTGGGGGCGGATCGCCACCTCACCGGCGCGGTCGAGCCGGCGGCCGGGGCCAGCCATGGGGGCCGGGTATGAATTTCGGAAGCATCCTGCTCTGGGGTTTCGTCGCGACGATCGTCCTCACGGCCCTCATGCAGGGCGGCCAGAGCCTGGGCCTCTCCCGCATGAGCCTGCCGTTCATGCTCGGAACGATGTTCACCGCGAGCCGGGACCGCGCGGCGATGGTCGGCTTCCTGGTGCACCTGGTGGCGGGGTGGCTCTTCGCCACCATCTACGCGCTGGCCTTCGAGAGCTGGCACCGGGCCACCTGGTGGCTCGGCGCCGGCATCGGGCTGGTGCACGGGCTCGCGGTGCTCGTAGTGCTCATGCCGGTCCTCCCGGACTTCCACCCCAGGATGGCCACCGAGCAGCGCGGGCCCGAGCCCACCCGCGAGCTGGAACCGCCCGGTTTCCTGGCGCTGAACTACGGCCGCCGCACGCCCCTGCTCACGCTGCTGGCCCACCTGGTCTACGGCGCGATCCTCGGCGCGTTCTACCGGCTGGCCGGCGGGTGAGTGCCGGCCAGCGGCGACCGCCGACTGCCGCCCGCCCGGCTCACGCCGGCTGCCCGCTCGCGGCGGCGGCTTCCATCTCCTCCAGCGCGATCACCGAGTGCGCGACGGCGCCTCCCGCGCGCATCTCGGCGGCCACCCAGATTGCTTCCATCATTTCCTTCTCTTCCGCCCCTTCGCGCAGCGCGCCCTTCGTATGGCTTCGAATGCAGTAGGGGCACTGGGTGACATGGGCCACGGCGAGGGCGATGAGCTGCTTCGTCTTCGCGTCCAGGGCGCCCGCCGTGAACACCTCCCGGCTGAATTCGCGAAATGCGCGGATGGTTTCGGGCGCGAGCTCCTGCCGCCTGGCGGACAGCTCGGGATTTGGCATCGGGTAGACGTGGGTATTGTGTTCCATCACCTGCTCCTTTCGGTGTGCTGCGCCCGTCATTCGTCCATGGATGCGAGCGTACGTGAGGCGGACGGGCGGCCCAGCTCGCCCCGCGACTCCAGCCGCGCGAGCAGCAGGTGGTAGTACAGCATGCCCTGCTGCGGGCGCAGCGCCTCGACCACGCCGTCGATGTCGGGCGGCGCCGTGCCGGCGACCATCGCGAGGTTGCGCGCCACGCTGCTGTCGTTGGCCGGGAACACGTCGAGCCGCCCGAGCCCGCGCAGCAGCACGACGGCCGCGGTCCACGGCCCGATCCCCTTGATCCCGCACAGCAGCGCAGCGGCGTCCGGGCTGGTGCGCTCCTCCAGCATCGCCTCGTGCAGCGTTCCCGCCGTGAGTGCCTCGCCGACGCGCCGCAGGGTGGCGAGCTTGCCGGGGCTGAGGCCCGCCGCCCGCAGGAAGTCGTCGCTCGCACCCAGGACGCTCTCGACCCCGGGGAATACGTACGATCGGACGCCCGCGGTCTCGACCGGCCGGCCCAGGCCGACGATCAGCCGCTCCAGGATCGCGCTCGCCGCCTGCAGGCTGATCTGCTGGAAGACGATCACGTTGACGCACGCTTCCCACAGCGTCGCGTAGCGGGGTGGCTTGATGCCGCGCATCCGGGCCGCCAACGGCTTCAGCCAGGGGACGCCCCGGGCCGCGCGGTTGAAGGGTGTGAGGTCCCGGTCCACGCCGAGCATCCGGCGCACGAGGGCCAGCGCCCGGCGGTGCTCGCGCTCGTCCCCCTCCAGCACGACGGAGAGCGCCGTCGGACGCGTCTGCGTAACCCGGGCGATCACGGGCCCGCGCGATCCCGCCAGCGCGCGTACGTACTCCCCGCCGGGCGTGAGGACGTCGACCAGATTCGTCGACAGCCGACGGAGGGCACTCACCGTGAGTGGAAGCCGGAACGCTCCTTCCACGGCCAATTCGTAGCTCGAGCGCGAAGCGCGCGGCCGCGCAGCTACCGGCATGGGGCGACCGAGTATCGTGCGCGCCGGCCGCCGGGTGCCGCCATCCCGAGCGAACGCGAGGGATCCTGCCGGGGAACGAATCGAGGGCGGCGGCCCGGCTCCTTCGGTCGCTGCGCTCCCTCAGGATGGCAGGCGAGTTGTGCAAGGTTCGCCTTGCCCATCAGCGCGGCCACTCCGGCGCGCCGCATTCCGGACACTGGATGTTGATGAACACGAGCCATTCCATGATCTCCTGCGCGCTCGGGAGTGCCGAGCCGTCCCCCGGGAGGTAGGCGCCATAGATCTCCCGGAATCGATCGGTGACGAACACGGCCGGGGCCGGCCTTCCCGCGGCGCCGGTCGCGCCTGCCTGCCGGTGAACGCGCGCGTCCTCGTCCAGCGCCAGCGGGAATGCGCCCTGGCCGTACGGAAGATCCGCCGGGGGCCGCGAGGTAGCGACGACGAGTACCTGCGCCAGCTCCGCCCTGAGAGTTTGCGCCCGCGCCGCCAGCTCCTCCAGCAACCCCGCGACGGGAGGTTGACCGAGCGCCCCTCCCGCGAAGATGAGTACCAGGTTGGCTCGCGCTCGGTAGCTTTCCAGCATCACGGAAGACTGGTCCATGCCGGGGAGCGTGAAGGCCGGGAAGATCTGGCCGCGCAGGGCCGCCGGAGTCGTCATACGCCGGCCGCGGCCCCGTGCTCCAATTCGATGTGCTGTGCCATCACCGCGTCATCCCCCCGGTTCGAGTGGCGATCACTCTCGCGTCGAATGGATGCCACGTGCGGTGGCGTGCGGCAATAACGCGTTTGTACCGTGCGCCGATACACGCGTCCCTCCCCGGGACGAATCCGCGAAACAGTCTCGAATCGGCCCCACAGAAGCTTCCAGGCCAGCCAGACCAGCAGCCCGCCGCCGAGGGCCAGGAGAATCCCGCCGAGACGCCGCTGGTCGTCGAGCCCGTAGTTGGTACACAGGCGGATGGGCGAGATGCGGTAGAGCCAGCCCAGCCGGAAGCAGCTCGCCACGATCTCGGCCAGGATCAGCCCTCGGAGGACGAAGCCCATCCGGCGCCAGCTCAGCGCGAAGGGCAGGCCGATCAGGAGCGGGACGGAGAGGTACTTGGCCGCGGCCATCAGCGGGTGACTCGTCGACGCGTCGAGCGATCGCGGCAGCATCCAGAAGGCGGCGGCGACGGTCGCCACGATCAAGCCAGTGATGCCGGAGTGGTTCCATCGCTCCACGCGCGTCAGGGCGCGCGCGGTCACCCCGAGAGAAATCAGCCACCCCGCCACGACCAGGAGCGGCAGCTGGACCAGCATCTGCGCGGTCATGCTCGCTTCGAGAACGTGCCGCACCGGCGTCGTCATCAGCACCAGCATGAGCAGCACCGCCAGGCGCACCGGCAGGGGCCATCGTCCGCTCGTCACGGGTCGAGGCTCCGCAGCACCGCCTCGCTGATCCGCACGGGGTCGCCCAGGTCGAAGATGTCCGCCAGGCGACCCTCGGGATCCACCAGGTGGATCGCCGCATTGTGGGTGAACCCGCCGAGCCCGTCCGGGATGACGGTGACACCGAATGCGGCCGTGAGCCGCCGCAGGGCCTCGGCGGTGAGCGGCCGGGCCGCCTGCCAGGCGGGGCTCCGGCCTCCGAAGCGGTCCAGGTACGCGGCCAGTCGTACGGGCGGGTCGTGCGTGGGATCGAAGCTGATGCTCAACAGCCGCACCCGGCCCTGGGCGATGGGACCTGCCAGTTGCCGCTCGAGCCGCGCGAAGTCGCCGCCGAGCACGGTGCAGACCGTTGGACACCGGGTGTAGATGAAGTCCACCAGCAGCCACTTGCCCCGGAGATCGGCGAGCGTGAAGCGCGCACCCGACTGGTCCTGGAGTACCACCGCCGGAAGGTCGACCGGCTGGCGGCGGACGGCCACGCGGCGCGCCGTCTCGGTGGTGAACGCCCTGAACCCGTCCGTGGCGGCCGCGAGCGCGCCGCCACCGGCAAGCAGCAGGGCGGCGCTGGCGAGGCCGGTGCGGAGGACGGTCATCGGGGCTCGGCGGGCGCCCTGAGGAGCCCGCGGGCGATCCGGGTCGCGAACAGCAGCATCGCCGCGATCACCAGCGCTGCCCCGACGGAGGCGACGCGATCGTACGGCCGCCACTCCGCAAAGTGCACCGCGTAGCGCCTCGGCTCGCTGGCATGGCCGCCGGCCAGGAACATGCCGACGAAGGTCAGGCCGCCGACGAGAAAGGCCGCGAGGCCCAGCCTGTCGCCGCCTCGGCCGAGGCCATCGGCGCGCCCGCCGATCAGGTGGTACATGAACGCCAGCAGCATGGGCACGACCCCGAGCAGCAGGTAGAAATGGAAGTGGCCGGGGACCCACAGGGTGTTGTGCATCACGCGGTTGACGCTGATCGTGCCGTCGATGATGGCGGGGACGATGCCGGCCGACCAGCCGAAGATCGCGAGCACCATCAGCATGACCGGCATGCGCCAGCGGAGCCCGGAGCGGTGGACGTTGGTGAGCACGAGGTACGCGGTGGCCGCGAACACCGGAAGGCCTTCGCCGTACGAGGCGATCTGTCCGGTGATCATGGCCCAGCGCGGCATGGCGAAGTCCATCATCAGGTGGTGCGGATACACGATCAGCACCAGGACCGT
>DASSBA010000032.1:0-7982 GCA_035699205.1 Gemmatimonadales bacterium | reverse complement strand
GTCGTGCCGGCCGACACCGCCTGGATGCTCGTGGCCACCGCCATGGTGCTCCTCATGACGCCCGCGCTCGCCTTCTTCTACGGGGGGCTGGTGCGCTCCAAGAACTCGCTCAACACCATGATGATGAGCTTCGCCGCCCTGGGCGCCGTCGGCGTCGTCTGGGCGCTGCTGGGCTACAGCCTGGCGTTCGCGGAGGGGAACGCCTGGATCGGCGGCGGCGCCAACGCCCTGCTCGCGGGCGTGGGCACCGAGGCCAAGGGGACCATTCCGCACGTGCTCTTCATGGCGTACCAGGGGACGTTCGCCATCATCACGGCGGCGCTGATCTCGGGAGCGGTCGTGGAGCGGATGCGTTTCGGGCCGTACCTCGCGTTCATCGTGCTCTGGAGCCTGCTGGTCTACGCGCCGGTGGCCCACTGGGTGTGGGGCGGCGGGTGGCTCATGAGCCGCGGCGTGCTCGACTTCGCGGGCGGCACGGTCGTCCATATCAACGCCGGCGTCTCGGCGCTCGTGGCCGCGCTGGTGCTGGGCGTCCGCAAGGACTACGGGCGCCAGGCCATCCTGCCGCACAACGTTCCGTTCGTGCTGCTCGGCGCGGGGCTCCTGTGGTTCGGCTGGTTCGGCTTCAACGGCGGGAGCGCGCTCGGCGCCAACGAGCTCGCCGCGCTGGCCTTCACCAACACGTTCCTGGCGCCGATGGCCACGCTGGTGGTGTGGGTGCTGCTCGACTACTTCCGCACCGGGCACGCCACCGCGGTCGGCGGCGCCACCGCCATCGTGATCGGTCTCGTCGCCATCACCCCGGCCGCCGGGTTCATCAGTCCGGTAAGCGCGCTCCTGCTTGGCGCCATCGCGGCCCTGCCGAGCTACTTCGCGATCGTCGCGCGCTCCCGCACGCGGCTGGACGATTCGCTGGACGTCTTCGCGGGCCACGGGATCGGCGGCATCACGGGCGCGCTGCTCACCGGCGTCTTCGCCTCCAGGCTGTGGAACCCGGCCGGGGCCGACGGGCTGCTGGCGGGGAACGCCGGCCAGCTGGCCACCCAGGCGCTCGGCGTCGCGAGCTCGATCGTCTACTCGGCGGTGGCCACCTACGCCATTCTCCAGTTGCTGGCGCTGGTCACCGCGCTCCGCGCCGCGCCGCGCCTGGAAGGGCTGGGGCTCGACGTGACCCAGCACGGCGAAGAGGCGTACACCAGCGGCGAGGGCTCCATCCTCGTCATCCCCGAGGCGGGTCCGGTCGGTGCGCCCGCCCCCGTGCTCACCCCGCAGGCCGCGCGCTGAGGCCGGAGGAACGCCGCCATGAAGCTCATCGTCGCCATCATCCGGCCCGACCGGCTCAACGAGGTGCTCGAGGCGCTGTACCGCGCCGAGGTCACCGGCCTCACCGTCTCGCGCGTGCTGGGGCATGGGGGGGAGACCGACCGGGTCGAGACCTACCGGGGCACCACCGTCAAGATGGAGTTGCAGGAAAAGGTGCGGCTCGAGATCGGCGTCTCGGAGCCGTTCGTAGAAGTGACGGTGCGGGCCATTCTGGCCGCGGCCCGCACCGGTGAGGTCGGGGATGGAAAGGTGTTCGTGCTCGACGTGGACCAGATTTATCGAATTCGCACCGGCGAGCGGGACGAGAAGGCGGTGACGCCGGCGGCGGGCGTGTAGGCGGGCGGGCGGGCGGTCACGCGATCGGAGCGCCGGGGTGAGCCGAACTGTCATCCCGAGCGAAGCGAGGGATCCTGCCGGGCCGAGGTCGAGCCCCGGGCGAGTAGATCCCTCGCTTCGCTCGGGATGACAGTTCCTTGCCACGCTGCCCGCCGCCTGGCACACTGCCGGCTGTCTGCCACACCGCCGGCCGCCTGCCCGCCCGCCTGCCTGCGCGCTATACTCCGGTGTCGCCGTCCGGAGGCCCGCATGTCCATGCAATACGAGCACGAGTTCATCCCATCGAGCGCGGTGCCGCGCGCACGGCTGCCGCTGCTCCAGCATCTGATCGACACCTATGCGTCCGAAACCAACAAGACCGCGTCGCTCTGGAGCGAGCTGACGGACGGGCAGCTCGAATTCCGGCCGCACTCGCGGAGCAGCGCGGTGCGCCAGATCCTCGTCCATCAGATTCTTTCCGAGCGCCGATTCTTCGCCGAGTTCATCGGCCTGTCCGAACCGGCCGTCGACGCGCTGCTGCCGGTCGGCGACGCGCCGGGCGCGGCGGCCTACGTCGAGCGCCTCGTCGCGCTGGCGGTGCCGCGGCTGGCCCCGCTGGCCGCGGGCGACGAGGCGTTCTGGCTGGCCGAGGTGCCGTTCTTCGACGTCCGCCGGCAGCGGATCTGGGTGGTCTGGCGCCGCATCCTCCACACCGCGCACCACCGGGCCCAGGTCGGCGTCGCGCTCCGGCTGCTGGAGGACCGGGTTCCCCCGACCTATGGTCCCACCGCCGACGTGAGCTGGACCGGCGCCGACCCGACCACGACCCTGGACGCGGCGCGCCGGCAGGGGACATAATGAGGGCGGCAGTCGGCTTCCCTTCCACGGAATCGCGAGAGGTACGACATGGCTGATCAGCAGGAAGGCAAACTCAAGCCGGTGACGCCGGCCCGGGTCGCGGAGGAGCTGCGCAAGCTCAGCTCGCAGCGCGCCAGCGGCGATCTCGAGGCCGACGAGTACGAGCACCGCTTCGCGCGGATGGTCAGCGAGCTGCGCGACCGCCGCATCGACGGCTCGCGTCAGGAAATCCTGGCGACGCTCACGCCGCTGCTCCGCGACGGGGTCGTGACCGCGGAAGACTGGCGCCGGCTGACGAGGCAGCTCGGGCTGGCCTGATGCTCACCCCGCTCGACATGTCCGTGCCGGCCGCGGACGGGCTGGTGCTCAAGGGGACGCTGACCTACCCGGCCGGCCGCCCCGGCGAGGCGTTCCCGCTGGTGGTGCTGGCGCATCAGTATCCCTCGACGCGGGACAGCTACGCGCCGCTGGTCCGCGAGCTGCTTGCCGCGGGCGTGGCTGCGCTGGCGTTCGACGAGCGCGGTCACGGCGCCTCCATCGTCGGTGCGTCCGGGCCCCTGGTGGTAGACACGCCGGAAGGGCTCTCGGCCGAGGCATTCGGCACGGCGTTCGTGTCCAGCGCAGGGAAGCTGGGGTTCGGCCGGATCGAGAACGACGTGCTGCGGGTCGTGAGCTGGGGAGCGTGCCAGAACTTCATCGATGTCTCGCGCCTGGCGCTGGTGGGCGCGAGCGTCGGTGGCAGCGGTGTCCTGCTCGCCGCGCCGGGGATACCGGGCCTGCGCGCCGTGGCGACGCTCGGCGCGGCCGGCGCCCCGGCGTTCGGCGAGGACGGCCCGGCGCGCGTGCGGCAGGCGGTCGAGCGGATCGCGGTGCCGATCTACCTCGCGTCATCCCAGGACGACCCGTTCGACGGCGGCGGCAACGTGCGGCGCTGGAGCGAAGGTCGGCCGAACGTCGCCACCCGCCTGGTCCCGGGGTCGGCTCACGCCATGGCGATCTATTTCGACGTACGGGACGAGCTGCTCGCCTTCCTGAGGAAATCGTTGAGCGTCGCCTGACACGCGGGCCGAGTCGGCCGCGTCCTACTGCCAGCGCACCAGGCTCGCCCCCACCGTGAATCCGGCGCCCACCGCCACGAACACCACCAGGTCCCCCCGCCCGATCCGTCCCGCCAGGAGCGCGTCCTCGAGCGCCAGCGGCAGGGTCGCCGCCGTGGTGTTGCCGTAGCGCGCGATCACCGACGCCATCCGCTCCTTCGGCAGGCCCAGCCGCTCGGCCGTCGCGTCCAGGATCCGCTGGTTGGCCTGGTGCGGGATGACCATGGCGATGTCCGCCGGGGTGAGCCCCCGGCGCGCGAGCAGGGTCGTGATGCTGTCGGCCATCTGCGAGACGGCGAACTTGAACACCACCTTCCCGTTCTGCCGCAGGAAATGCTCGCGCGCCTCCACCGTCGCATGGCTCGCCGGGTGGAGGCTCCCGCCGGCCGGCATGAGCAGATCGTCGCGCCCGCTCCCGTCCACGCGGTGGTGGAAGTCCAGCAGACCGTACCCCGGCTCGGCCGGCTCGAGGAGCACGGCGCCGGCGCCGTCGCCGAAGAGGACGGCGGTGGTGCGGTCGAGCGGATCGATGATGGCGCTCATCAGGTCCGCTCCCACCAGGATGACCCGGCGGTGCGTGCCCGAGGCCACGAGCTGCGCGGCGGTGGTGAGCCCGTAGAGGAAGCCGGAGCAGGCCGCGGAGAGGTCGAATCCCCAGGTGTCGCGCAGGCCGACCTGGTCCTGCACCAGGCAGGCGGTGGCCGGGAAGACCATGTCGGGGGTGGCGGTGGCGACGATCAGCGCGTCCACGTCGCCGGGTCCCAGGCCGCGGGCGGCCATGAGCCGCCGGACCGACTCCGCGGCCATGGTGGACGTAGTCTCTCCCGGCGCGCCGATCCGGCGCTCGCGAATCCCCGTGCGGGTCACGATCCACTCGTCCGACGTGTCCAGCCGGCCGGCCAGCTCGGCGTTGGTGACCCGGCGCTCGGGCACATACGTCGCCACACCGGTAATGGCGGCGGTCGGCGGGCCGGTCCCGGCGGGGGTGGGCATGCACGAATCTCACCGCGACCGGGAACCCGGCGCAAGAATCGGCCGGGGGCCGCGTTATATTCCGTGCCATGCCTCCCCTCACGCGCCGGCCCGCCGTGACCGCCGTCATCGGCGGCGTTCCGGTGGGCGCGGGACACCCGATCGTCGTCCAGTCGATGACCAACACCGATACGGCGGACGTGGACTCCACCGTCGTCCAGGTGGCGGCGCTGGCGCGGGCGGGGAGCGAGCTCGTCCGGGTGACGGTGAACAATGACGAAGCCGCCGGCGCCGTGCCGGCCATCGTCGAGGGGCTGGACCGGCTCGGCGTCGTGGTGCCGGTCGTCGGCGACTTCCATTACAACGGGCACCTGCTGCTGGCCCGCCATCCGGCCTGCGCCCGCGCCCTGGCCAAGTACCGCATCAACCCCGGCAACGTCGGCGGCAAGCGGCACGACGAGAACTTCCGCGCCATCATCGAGATTGCGCTGGCGAACGACAAGCCGGTCCGCATCGGGGTGAACTGGGGTTCGCTCGACCAGCACCTCCTCACCGAGATGATGGATGCCAACGCGATCCGGCCCGATCCACTCGATGCGCGTGAGGTCACCATGCGCGCCATGGTCGAGAGCGCGCTCCAGAGCGCCGCGCTGGCCGAGGCCACCGGCATGGCGCACGACCGCATCGTCCTGAGTGCCAAGGTCTCCGGCGTGCAGGATCTGGTGGACGTCTACCGCATGCTGGCCGCGCGCTGCGACTACCCGCTCCACCTCGGCCTCACCGAAGCGGGCCTCGGCGCCAAGGGGATCATCGCCAGCACCGCCGGACTCAGCATCCTGCTCCAGGAGGGGATCGGCGACACGATCCGCGTCTCCCTCACCCCCGCGCCCGGCGGCGACCGCACCGAGGAGGTGCAGGTCGCGCAGCAGATCCTCCAGTCGCTCGGGCTCCGCAGCTTCACGCCGCAGGTGACGAGCTGCCCCGGCTGCGGGCGGACCACGAGCACGTTCTTCCAGCAGATGGCCCAGCAGATCCAGGACTACCTGCGCGAGCAGATGCCCGTGTGGCGGCGAGAGCGGCCGGGGGTCGAGGAGATGAAGGTGGCCGTGATGGGATGCGTGGTGAACGGTCCCGGTGAATCCAAGCACGCCAACATCGGGATCTCCCTCCCCGGCACGTTCGAGGAGCCCAGGGCGCCCGTCTTCGTGGACGGCCGGCTGGCGGTGACGCTCAAGGGCGACGGGATCGTGCCGGAGTTCCTCGAGCTCCTCGAGCACTACGTCGCGTCGCGGTATGCGCGAGCGCCGTCCGCCACCGGTGAGCTGGCGATCCGCCGCTAGGCCCGCCTCGCCGCCGCCGCGCGTGGGGCGCGCTGTTATACTCTACGGGTGCCGCATCTGCTGCTCATAACCGGCCTCGACTCCACGCTCCGGGACGCGCCGCTGGTCGCCGTGCCGCTCCTCTTCGGTGCGGGGCTGGCGACCAGCCTCACGCCCTGCATTTATCCCATGATCCCGATTACCGCGGGGATCCTGGGCGGCGCCGGCGCGGCTCGCCGCTCGCGCGGCCGGACCGCGCTCATGACGTTCGCCTACGTGGCGGGGCTGGCCCTGGTCTATTCGCTGCTCGGTCTGCTGGCGGGCCTCACGGGCACGCTGTTCGGCACCGTGAGCTCGAACCCCTGGGCGTACTTCGCGATGGCCAACCTGCTGCTCCTGTTCGGCCTCGCGATGCTGGACGTGGTGCCCGTCGCGGCCCCCCGGCGGCTGGCCGAGTGGGCGGCGCGCCTCACCGGGGACTCGGTCGCCGCGGTGTTCGGGATGGGCGCGGTGTCGGGGCTCGTGGCGGCGCCGTGTGGCGCGCCCGCGTTCGCCGCCGTGCTCACCTTCGTCGCCGCCACGCGGAGCGCGGCGCTGGGGCTGCTGTACCTGCTCGTCTTCTCGCTCGGCTTGACCGCGCTGCTGGTGGTGGTGGGGCTCTCGAGCGGGGCGCTGGCGTCACTGCCGCGCGCCGGCCGCTGGACGCAGTGGGTCAAGCGCGGCGGCGGCGTGCTCATGATCGGAATGGCGGAGTACTACCTCGTCAAGATGGGTGGCGTACTATGAGACGGTGGCGGATGGCGGCGGCGGCGATCCTGATCGCGTGCGCCGGGACCGGGTCGGCGGGGGCGCAGGAATCGGGAATCCCGGTGGGGAGCAAGGCGCCCGCGGTGGTGGTCAAGGACCTCGACGGCAAGCCCGTGGACCTCGGCCAGTACATCGGGCGGAAGCCGGTGCTGCTGGAGTTCTGGGCCACCTGGTGCGAAGTGTGCGAGGCGCTGATGCCCCGGGTCCGCGCGGCGCACGAGGAGTTCGGTGACCGGGTCGAGTTCTTCGGGGTCAACGTGACGGTGAATCAGAGCCCCGACCGGGTGCGGCGCTGGATCGCCGAGAACCACCCGCCTTTCCGGACGCTCTACGACGCCGAGGGAAGCAGCACCCGCGCCTACGAGGCGCCCACCACGTCCTATATCGTCATCGTCGATCGGGCAGGGAAGGTGGCCTATACCGGCACGGGCGCGACGCAGGATCTGGCGGGCGCGCTTCGAGCGGTCACCGCCCAGTAGACCAACCACTCGTTCAGGAAGGCTTCCGCCATGTCACATCGTGCAATCGCGCTCGCCGCCGTCGTCCTCTGTGTGTCGGCCGTCCCATCGCTGCACGCCCAGGAGTCCGTGAAGCAGGCCAAGGGCCCGCCGACCGCGGTGATGATCTCCGGCCCCGAGGTCGGCCGCCGGGCGCCGGCGATCCGGCTGCCCTGGGCCAGCAAGGACGGGATCGGCCCGGCCGGCCAGCCATACGACCTCTCGCTCGACCGCGGCAAGACGGTCGTCGTGGCCTTCTTCCCGCGCGACTTCACCAGCGGCTGCACCGCCGAAATGCGCACCTTCGCCGAGCAGTACGACTCGCTGTTCGGGCCGGAGGTGGTCGTGGTCGGGATCAGCACCGACTCGCTCGCGACGCACACCCGGTTCGCCGCGAGCCTCGACCTGCCGTTCCGCCTGCTGAGCGACCCGCGGCAGGAAGTGGCGCGGCACTACGGCAGCAACGACCGGAGCGGGTATGCCCGCCGCACGGTGTACGTGGTGGGACCGGACGGGAAGGTGCAGTACCGGAACCTGCGATTCAACGCGCTGGACCCGAACCACTACGCCGAGCTGGGCGCCGCCGTCCGCCGGTCGCGGGAGGGTTGAGCCGGCGCCTTCACCTCTCTCGCGGAGCCGCCGATGCGTCCACGTCGCTTCCTCCATGCCGGCGCCGTGATCGCGCTGGCCGCGACCACCGCCCCGCTGGCGGCGCAGGATCATCCGGCGGGCCAGGCGAGCTGGGACATCCAGGGGTTGAGCCGAGGATTCTGCGTGCAGCTCCTGCTCGACCC